>DXCX01000016.1 GCA_019115785.1 Candidatus Intestinimonas merdavium
AGCCAAAGCAGCCAGCAGGAAGTTGGTTTGCTGGGTAAACTGGTTTATGGGCATGGCGGCCTGCCGCACAAAGACCAGATAGCTGGCCAGGCTGCCCACGTCGGTCATGCCGTTGATGGCCATGATGCCCCCCAGCACCGCCACGATGGCATAGTTAATATAGGAGATGGTGACCACCGCGGGCACCATGGTGGCCGCATAGCCCTGGGCTCCGGTGCCCGCCCGGCGCAGGGTCTCGTTCTTCGCCCGGAACTCCTCCAGGCTGGCCTCCTCATGGTTGAACACCTTCACCACCTTCTGGCCGGCCATCATCTCCTCGATGTAGCCGTCCAGCTCCCCCAGGCTGGCCTGCTGCTTCGTGTAGTACGCCTTGCTCCGCTTCCCGCTGAACCGGACGTAGCCGAACATGACGACGTAGCACACCGCCACCACCAGAGAGAGCTGCCAGTTGAGGATAAACAGCATGGTCAGGGTGCCCGCCACCTGGATAAAGCTCTGGATCACCATGGCGAAGCTGTTGTTCAGCGCGTCGGAGATGGTGTCCACGTCGTTGGTGAAGTAGCTAATCACGTCCCCGTGGCGCCGCGTGTCGAAGAAGCGCAGGGGGAGGGTCTGGAGGTGGGCGAAGAGATCCCGCCGGATGTCCCGCAGCACCTTCTGGGCGGCCTTCACCATGATCTGGGTATAGCCGTAGGCGCACACCGCCCCCAGGCCGTAGATGCCCGCC
This sequence comes from Candidatus Intestinimonas merdavium, assembly GCA_019115785.1. Classification (GTDB taxonomy): domain Bacteria; phylum Bacillota; class Clostridia; order Oscillospirales; family Oscillospiraceae; genus Intestinimonas; species Intestinimonas merdavium. The sequence goes on from DXCX01000016.1 coordinate 728, forward strand.
GTCACCGCCACGCCGCGGATGAGATCCCCCACCTGGCCGCCCGCCAGGGAGTTGACCACGGGGCGGATCATATAGGTGCCCAGCAGGTTGGCCAGGGCGCTGACCGACACCAGCACCGCCACCGCCAGCAGGAGGAGCTTGTGCCGCCCCAGGTAGGACAGCAGGGTGCGCAGGGTGTACCCCAGGTGCTTAGGCTTTTTCGCGCTGAGCTGACGGGCCATGCTCCTCCCCTCCTTTCATCTGGGACGCGTAGATCTCCTGGTAGATGGGATCGGAGGCCAGGAGCTGGGCGTGGGTGCCGGTGGCGTGGACCCTTCCGTCCTCCAGGATCACGATCAGATCTGTGTGCATCACCGAGGTCACTCGCTGGGCGATGATGATCTTGGTCACGCCGGTGAGCCCGGCCAGGGCGGAGCGGATCTTCCCCTCGGTGGCGGTGTCCACCGCGGAGGTGGAGTCGTCAAAAATGAGGATCTTGGGCTTTTTCAGCAGGGCGCGGGCAATGCATAGCCGCTGCTTCTGGCCGCCGGAGACATTGACGCCCCCCTGGCCCAGGTCGGCGTCCAGGCCACCGGGCATCTTCTCCAGGAATTCATCGGCACAGGCTGCCCGGCAGGCCGCCCAAAGCGTCTCGTCGTCGGCCTCCCGGTCCCCCCATTGGAGGTTTTCCCGCACCGTGCCGGAAAAAAGAACGTTCTTCTGGAGGACGATACCCACCGCGTCCCGGAGCGCGGTGAGATCGTACTCCCGCACATCGTGTCCCCCCACCTTCACAGACCCCCGGGTCACATCGTAGAGCCTGGGAATGAGCTGGACCAGGGTGGTCTTGGCTGAGCCGGTCCCCCCCAGAATCCCCACTGTCTGCCCGGCCTTGATGTGGAGGTCCACCCCGGAGAGGGCATACGCCTTGGCGTCGTCGTGGTACTTGAAGGATACCCCCTGGTAATCCACGCTGCCGTCGGGCACCACCCGAATGGGGTCCTCGGGGGAGGTGAGGACAATGTCCTCGTCCAGCACCTCGGCAATGCGGTGGGCGCTGGCCAGGGACCGGGTGAGGAGCAAAAACACATTGGAGATCATCATAAAGGAGTTCATGACCTGGAGGACATAGCTCAGAAATCCGGTGAGCTCCCCCACCTGAAGCCCCCCCTCCAGGATCATGCCGCCGCCGAACCACAGGATGAGGACGATGGCGGTATACATGGTGAATTGGAAGGCGGGCAGGTTGAGGACAGCCAGATGGAAGGTCCGCTGGCTGGTCTCCATGAGCTCCTGATTCACACTCTGAAATTTGTCCTCCTCATATTCCCCCCGGACAAAGGCCTTCACCGCCCGGATGGCGGTCAGGCCCTCCTGGACCACATTGTTGAGCCGGTCCACCGCCTTCTGCAGCCGGCTATACATGGGAGCCACCCGGCTGACCACCAGGAAGAGAATGAGGGCCAGGATGGGGGCGCACACCACAAAGATGAGGGCCAGCTCGGCGTTCATCCAGAAGGAGAGACCCAGTCCCATGACCAGCATCACCGGACTTCGGACCAGAGGGCGCAGTCCCCCGTTGACGGCGTTTTGCAGCACCGTTACATCGGTGGTCATGCGGGTCACCAGGGAGCCCGTCTCAAACCGGTCCAGGTTGGAAAAGGCATAGCTCTGGACCTTTTCATACTGGGCCTCCCGGACCCGAGCGCCCCAACCATAGGCTGCCCGGGCGGCAAACCGGGCGTAGAGCAGCCCCGTAACAAGGGCCAGCAGGGCACACAGCCCCATCTGAAGCCCCTTGCCCACAATGTAATGGAGGTCCCGATGCTCCACCCCCACATCGATGAGGTCGGCCATGAGCACCGGGATCACCAGCTCAAAGACCGTCTCCACAAAGACCAGCAGGCCGCCAATGAACATATCCCGCCGGTAGGGTCCCAGGTAGGACAGCAGCCGTCGGAGCTCCCTCATGGCCGTTCCTCCCTTCCCGTCTTCAAATTGCGGTAGGCCCGGACCAGGTAGTCGGCAAACTGCTCCCGCTCCTCAGGACTAAAGCCGGTGAGCATCCGCTCCTCCATGGCCCGGCACCGGTCCTGCCAGTCCCCATAGGCCTTCTCCCCTGCCGGAGTGAGTGTGACCAGGTCACGGCGCTTGTCCTGCTCGTCCGCCCGCCGGGTCACAAAGCCCCCCTTTTGAAGGCTGTCCAGCATCCGGCACACCGCCGCCGGATCAATTTCGCAGTAGCTGGCCAGCTCCCGCTGACCACAGGGCCCATTCCGCCTTAGATAGCCCAGCAGCTTGGGCTGGCCCGCCCCCAGACCCAGCTCTCCCAGCGCGGGGCGCAGCGCCCCCCGTTGGGCGTGAAAGGCCCGGTAGAGCAGCATGTGGAAGGTCTGTTCCATCCGCTCCGCCTCCAAATTGATATATCAACGATTGATATATCAATTATAGGCCATTCCAGTCCCCTGTCAAGTCCCCGCCTTTTGCCCTGGCGGCACAGTGGCGCACAGAGCTGACGGAGCCTGTCTTGTTACAGATGGCCCATCTGTGGGCGGGGGCTTCCGCTCCCCCATGGGCAGGCAGGCCCTAATGGTTATTTTTCTTAAAAAATAGCCGACAAATATATTGACAACATGTTGGAAATCATTCCGTCCTATCGAATTGAAAAAGGAGGGGCCATCGTGAATGTGTCTTCCGCTTTTCGCGCAATGTCCTTGAACAGCGTTCTTTATGCAAATCGAGCAGGGCAACCTATGGGCCAGTCTAGCCGAGGTGTCTTTGGTTTTCGTTCCCCATTCCAGCAAGACAGTCTTTCTATCTCCCCCCAAGGAAGGGCATCCGGGATCGTTGACGCTTTAAACAAGCAAAAAATGCAAATTGAAGATCGTAAAAATAATCTCATGGCAGCTGCCCGGGAAGATGGTCGTTCCATGGAGAGCATACAGGCTCAACTGGATTCCTACGATGAGCAAATCAAGAAAATCGATGAGCAGATCACCGAGGCAACTGTTCAGCAGATGACGGCATCCGCTGAGGAGCAGAACCGTATCGTAAAAAAGGATGACAACCAACCTAAAACGGAGCAGGAAATTCAGAATGAGAAAATGAACAATCTGATGAAACTGTCTTCCGGGCTTGACAGAATTTCCATCACAAATTCCGTGAAAACACGCGTGGATGGAGCCAGCGCCGTATTAGAGTCTGAAATTGCGCTTGACAAGGGGCGGGGGTCTACGGCTTCAAAGGAAGCGGAGCTTGCCGAACTGCGGCAACGCTCTATGAATCTGACCACTCAAATTGGGAAACAGGCTGCAAATCTGTTCGATCAGATCCAAGAAAGCAATCAGCCGGTTGACAAGGTGGAGGAAACCCAAGAATCTGAGGAAGATCCCACGGCTGCGGAGGATGCTCAGAAGGCGGGAAACAGCGGAGCAGATGTTCTGCAAGCAAAGGTTGATCAATATGTGCAGGCAGAGAAGATGCCTGAAACGCAGGCCGCGGAGGTTTCGCAGATAAACGCCCTCGCATGATGCTTGTCTTGTCTGTTCAGGAGGAATAGGAATGTATATTGGTCAAATGGGTACAAATCCGTGGTTAAAAACATCATGGCTCAATCGTGCAGGCTTTCAACAAATCAGCAAAAATATGTCCAACACGCTTCCAAAAGAGCACACACAGCAGCAAACCAAATCTGTCAGTACAGATCGCTTCCAGTTGAGCAGCTCCTATCCACGTTTCCCCAACCAAATGAAAATTTTGGAAACACCAGAAGCTACTCAGGTCAATGCTACCCTTGTGGCGGCGGATCTTCGCCCCGCTTCGGAGAAGGCATACACCGAAGAAGATGCCCTGATGAATCAGTATATGAAGCAGTACCGGCTGAGCTTTGTTAAGGAGGGGGATTCCTATGTGCTCGACCCCTCCAAGCCGGTGAAGCTGATGACAGAGGGGCAGGTCAGCCAGGAGAGTCTGGATGCGTTCCGTGCTGAACTGGAAGCAAACGGGCTGGGGGATGAAATCGACTGGCGTGGTGTGCAGGAGGATTTTGCCCGTATGGACATCCGCTTTGACAATGCTGAGCGTTTTGAGACCAAGGCGGACTATCTGGCCTCCCGCTATGCGGTTTTGAAAGACCGTATCCAGACCCAGTATACCGGCGAAAAACTGGAACAGGAAATGCAAAAGCTGGATGGCTTATACACAAAGGCCAAGGAGGACATGGCGGATTCCTATACCGCCAACATCGGCGGCTTCTATGAAGAAATGGGACAGGCTGGTGTCTCCGAGGAGATGCGGGAGAGTGTTCTGGCTGCCATCGACAGCAAAGCAGACGAATATAGCGCATATCTTGCGGAAAACGACATTTATGCAGACATTACCGGTCCAAGCAGGCAGTGGCTCAAGCAGGATGACGGCTACATGGCGGCCAAGCTGCGGGAACGTGCTGCTGCCTCGTCGGCGGATGGAACAAACACCCAGATGGTCAGCCAACAGGCCCTATTCAGTGCCGATGACCTTTCCTTTGCTGCGATTTATGCCAAGGGGCTCTCTGAGCAAATCAAACATCCGGACTGGGATGTGAAAGAGCCTGTGGAAAGTGATTCTGCCCTGGGCAAATATCTGGCTGAGCAGTACCGTTCTCTGACAGATGGAATGGAGCAGGCGGACATCAGCAATGAAATGTCCCGGATCTTAAAGGATTCCTTTGAACCGTTCATCGACAAATTCCTCGACGCCCTGAATCAAAAAATTGACCACAACCGGGAGCGGGTGGCCGAAAAATCCTGGCTGTCCGGCTTTATTCGGACGGAGTATATCAATCGGGAGGAAGTATACCGGGCATTTGCCATGGCTCAATCCTGATGCAAGATAAGGATGTGAACAGCAATGATGAACGCAGTCAATCACGCCTATCCAGGGGCCATCCAGTCCTATATAAGGTTTACGGCATCCAATAAACTCTCCGACGGTACCTGTTTGCAGGCTACCGCCCAAACAACAGGGCAGACTGCCCAGTACGATAAGTTGGAACTATCGCAGGATCAGAGTCAGGTCACGCTGGGTGTACCCGATGAGATCACGATTGAAATTCCAAGGGCATGGACGATTATGGCGGAGACAGCAGAAAGCTATAACGATCATCTGCAATGGAGCTTGGAGGAAGCGGACAGACAGAATCTCTCCTTTGGGGATCGGCTGACATTTCTGAAAGAACAAGGCCGAAATTGGGTAGAGGATAAACGGCAAAATGACCCGGAAATGTTTGTGGCATGGCTCAAGCTGCACAAAGATCGTATTCAGGTGGGCGAAGCTGATCTGGTGGGCCTACCCTCGGATTTTACCATGGAGGATTACTACTCGTATGTAAAAGAACCCTTTTCTGCCATAGGATAACCGAGAGATGATGCCATTTCTGAGTCTCCTCCCATAACTCAATATCCAAGTTAAAAAAGAGGCTGGTGCTGCAAACATGCCAGCCTCTTTTGGGCTGTGTGGGCAATTCCCCCTGAATGATTTTTCTCAAAGGTTTTGGAATGTTCCTTACTCTGGCCTGCGCTACCGCGGTCCCCTATCTGATTTTTGAGCCCAAGAACATTTTGAAGCATCTGAAGAATGGCGCTCTGACTGCCGTCCAGAACACCAACACCGCTCTGGTGGCCCTGGCCTCCGCCACTGGCTTCGGCGGCGTAGTGGCCTCTGGTTTCTCCGCCTCCTCAACAACTTCGTGATCTCTGTGGTCTGCACTTTGCTGACTGCCATCTTTGGTGGTATTCTGATTACCATTGGTCTCACCTTCTAAAAGATCATCACTTTGGGCGCCAGCGGAGCGGTCTGATCTCTCTGACGGTGGGAACACCATCTGTTTGCCATAAAAACAGCCATCTGCATCTCAGCCATTGCGACGATTCATCCTCCCCAGCAAAATGGCGCCTGCTGTCCATAGAAATTCGGACGGCAGGCACCAAAATTGACTTGATCAGAAACATTCCCTGCACACCCCCTCTTTCAATGGGGGCTGAACTTACTCCTCCTCCCACTGATCCGTGAAAAGGCTGGGGTAATACCGCTCCAGGCCCAAACGGTAGAGCGCTGCCATCCGGGGCTCTAAAACGGGGCAGTAGGTCTCGCTGCCGTCTGCCTCTGTCACAAACCAGTCCTCCCCATTGGTGCGGATCACCGGAGCCAAGTCCCGGAGAGAATAGGAGTCCAACAGTGCAGTCCCCTTCCCCAAAAAGCGGCAGCACAGGCTCTCATGGGGGGCGGCATCCACAATGGCCAGGTTAAACTCCTTGAGGTAAACGCCCACCGGCGCTTCGTCCACCAGCGCCTCCATGGAATACCCCACGGCCTGGTGGAGCGCCTCGGCAGTCTCCCGGTTGTTCCAGGCAGGCGCCAACAGAAAGGCTCTTGTAAGCGGTAGTTTGACCCGGCCCATGGGCTCAACGGCAGACAAGGGGAGCAGGTCGTCCAGCACAAACGGGCTGGTCTCGGTCTTGGGAAGGAAGATCCGGGAGGCGCTGTCCGCCATGAGACTGCTGAGCAGGGTGCGGATCATCCAATCCAGGAGCACCGTGGTATCCCATCCACGGGTCTGGAACTGTTCCAGGGCGATCTCCCGAAATTTCATGGTGGACTCGAAGTCCAGCAGTCCCAGCGGCGGCATCGGACCGTCCAGGGGCTGGAAATTCTTCTTTCCGAACATATCTACCACTCCAAGCAACATGCAGTTTTTGTGGTATTTTAGCACATTGAGGCCCGGGCCGCAAGACGGTGCCTCCGAAGGTTTCTCCATGCAAACGAGCCAGCACCGAATGGTGCTGGCTCGCTGTTCCAGTTATCATATTTTCTTTTCGGCAGGGATACCGCAGGGGTGTGTGGGTGCGGCGTCATGGACCCGGTCCTGGGCGGCATAGGACCAGAACCGCCAGCCGCCGGAAAGGTTGGCACACTGGAACCCCTTCTGGCTCAGAATGCGGCAGGCCAGATAGCTCCGCAGGCCGCTGTAGCAGTTGACGTAGATCTTCTTGGCAGCATCCAGCTCTCCAATCCGCTGCCGCAGGCTGTCCAACGGAATATGAATGGCATCCGGACGCAGAAGTCCCTGTTGCGCCACCTCGTCCGGGGTGCGGACATCCAGGAGGATCACCGAGCCGTCGGAGGGCAGCCCTGCCACCTGATTCCAGTGATACTGCTCCACCAGCCCCATCCGAAGGTTTTCAATCACATAACCGGCCATATTCACCGGATCTTTGGCCGAAGAATAGGGGGGCGCGTAGGCCAGGTCCAGTTCGGTGAGCTGCCGGGCGGTAAGCCCTGCCCGAATGGCAGTGGCCATGACGTCAATGCGCTTGTCCACCCCGTCAAAGCCCACGATCTGGGCCCCCAGAATACGGCCGGTAGCCGGGTCAAAGAGGGTCTTGATGGTCATGTTTTGGGCGCCGGGATAGTAGGAGGCATGGGAGGCAGAATAGGTCACCGCCTTATCATAGGTCATCCCGGCGGCCTGCGCGGCCCGCTCGTTGAGGCCGGTGGCGGCCGCCGTCATACCGAAGAGCTTGAGAATAGAGGAGCCCTGCGCCCCGGCATAGCTCTGCTCCAGGCCACAGATGTGGTCGGCGGCGATACGGCCCTGCCGGTTGGCCGGTCCGGCCAGGGCCACCAGGGCCTTCTGTCCGGTGACGGCGTGGGTGAGCTCCACCGCGTCTCCTACCGCATAGATATCCGGACGGGAGGTCCTCATGCAGGCATCCACCGCAATGGAGCCCTTCTGTCCCAGGGTGAGCCCCGCCCGTCGGGCCAGGTCGGACTCCGGCGCCACACCGATGGCCAGGATGACCAAGTCGGCGGCCACCGGCTCCTGCTCTCCGATGAGGGTCTCCAGCTTCCCGCCCCGGCGGCGGAAGCCGGTGACAGCGGTGCTCAGCCGCAGGTCCAGGCCCTGGCCCCGCAGGTAAGCGTGGACCTCCCCAGCCATGTCCTTGTCCAGAGGCAACAGCACCTGATCGTCCAGCTGGATCATGGTGGTATGGACACCGGCGTGGATCAGGTTCTCCGCCATCTCCAGGCCGATGAAGCCGCCTCCCACCACCACAGCGGACTGGGGCCGCTCCCGCTCCAGGAAATTCCGGATTTGGAAGGTATCCTCCACGGTCCGAAGGGTGAAGATCCCCTCCAGGTCAATGCCGGGCAGGGGAGGCCGGATGGCCTTGGCCCCCGGGGAGAGAATCAGCTTGTCATAGGTCTCGGTATACTCGCTTCCATCCTCCAGCCGCCGGACCGTAACGGTGTGCTCCTCCGGCTGAATGGAGAGGACCTCATTCTTGACTCGGACATCAATGTTGAAGCGGGCCCGGAAGCTCTCCGGGGTCTGGAGGGTCAGCGCCCCCTTGTCCTGGATGGTCCCTCCAATATAATAGGGAAGGCCGCAGTTGGCATAGGAGACATACCCGGTCCGCTCCAGGACGATGATCTCGGCCTCCTCATTCAGGCGGCGCAGACGGGCCGCCGCAGTGGCCCCTCCGGCCACGCCTCCCACAATAACAACTTTCATGACGCTTCCTCCTTATACTTTTGTCTCCAGAAGGCCCCGGTAACCACCGATGCCCCCCAGATTTGTGGCTTCATATCCCTTTCTCTTCAGCCACGCGCAGGCCTGGGCGCTTCTGGCGCCACTGAGACAATAGGCAAAGATGGGCCGGTTTTTGGGCAGATCCAGTTCTGTCAGTCGGTCCAGCGGCAGATTCGTGGCGCCGGGAACATGTCCGGAACGGTACTCCTCCGGCGTACGCACATCCAGCAGGACGGCGTCAGGCGTTTCTCTCCACCGCTCCAGCCCCTCTTCCATGCTGGGGCGGCGCGTCAAAAAGTCAAACAGGCCCATAACGGTCTCCTCCTTTGTTTCAGCCGGTTGTATGCGGCGGACCGCCTCCGGCTCCAGGTTTCTCGTTGTAAGTAGAATACCAGAAACGCTCCCCCGCTTCTGTGACAAAATCACTTTTCCCCTTCCCCACGCTCGCCTGCCGGCCAGGCCGCAGCGGCCGGAGACAGTTCCAAGAAGGATGGACCTGTCCGGTCCGCCGGTCAGTGATCAAGATCATCCGGGTGGCATCCGATGATTTGAGGCATACCAGACGGGAAAGGGCCCCTGCAATATGGATATAAATGATAGGCTGAACAGCCCGTGGAGGGCTGTCCAGCCTATTTTTGTCACCATATATCTGGGGGAAAGCCGCGATAAACGTACGGTACGTGCAGCCCGCTCCACATTATGTTCGCAGATACACCGCTGAATGAAACACCCGTCCGTCTGCCTCGAACCAGGCCTCACCTCCGCACTCCTGGGCCACAGTCTGGATGGAGGTGAGACCCACTCCAAAGTCCTCCCGTTTGCTGGAACGGTACCTTCCATTTTCTATCTGCACATGTCCGTCAAAGCTGTTGTCCATGGTGATGGTGAGGGTGCCCAGGTGCACCTTGCTTTTGATCCGGATGAACCTGCGGCCTTCCACCATACGACCACAGGCCTCCAGGGCGTTTTCCAGGAGATTTCCGAAGATAACGCACAGCTCGGCGTCGGTGATCTCTTCTGTGCGTGTGGGAACGGTGAGCTGGAACTCCGCCTCAATGCCTCGCTCCTGATATAGGGCGGCGTAGTGGGAGACAATGGCGTTTACCGTTAGATTTTCGCAGTAGGCCTGGGGTGCGGCGGGTATATCCTGAATCAGACCGTCAATATACTCCTTCAGCCGGGTATTGTCCTCCCTTGTCAGTCCCCGGATGGCTGCCAGCTGGTGGCGCAGATCATGGCGCTGCCGGCGCAGCTGCTCTGTGTGCTCCACCATCAGCTGGCTGTGCTTTTTTTGTTCCGCGATCTGTACTTCCAGCAGATGAACGCCAAAATTAAGCTTCTCCTGTAGGGCTGCCTGCTTCTGGATTCCCTCCAGGGCATGGATCAGCACCCAATAGACCACCACCACGCAAGCCAGCAGGCTGGTCCGGGCGAACAGAAACTGCCAGCTCCCCACCAGCCTGTCCTGAGCTGTTCCCGTCAGCACAGTGACGATCCCGCTCATCAGGGCGGGGATCACCCAGATGACCCGCCACAGATGAGGGGCGTCGATGCGGTAGACCTGGCGGGCAGCGTAGTGAAACAGCCGATACATGGGCAGCCAGGCCAGGGCAAACAGCGCCAGACAGATCACGCCGCACTCCCAGCTCTGGGCGGACGCATGAAAGACATTGACCGATAGAAAGGCGGCAATGCCCAGAGCAATGGTCTGATAGTTGACCAGCAGCACATAGGTAAAGAGCAGCTTGCTGGGGGCCAGTTTGATATTCAGAAAGTACAGCGCCAGGGAGATGGGTACCATGGCGCCTCCTACAGCCTGTACCAGCTCCGGGCGGCCTATGGAGATCACCCAGTCCACCCCCAGCAGATGGAGCGTCATGTTGCCGACAACCGTGACCGCCATCCATCCCCTTCCAAAGCGCAGAATATCCAAAAAGGGCAAATAGGCCAGCAGATGGATGGGCAGATAGGCGCAGAAGGTATAGAAGACCGTCTCCATTACCGCTCCCCCCTTGTCTGAGCGAACAAGAAGTCCACCCAGGCCCGCTTGGCCTTTCCCATCAGCAGCCGGCGGATGGGGACGTTTTTCCCGCCGGCCATTACGAAGCACCTGAGCGCCTCATCGACCTTCACCACCTGAGCCAGGTGGACACAATAGCTCTTGTGGGTCTGGAAAAAGGGGGCCCCCTCCAGCTGGGGCAGAAGATCGGACAGCTTACCATATATCGTCGTTGTCCCACTGTTTCGCGTTACGATGCACACCTGCCGACCCTGCTGCTCCAAAAAGAGGATGTCCTCCAGGGGCAGGTTTTCCACCTCTCCACCCTGGTAGACCACCAGCGTGGGACGATTGTCCAATTTCATCCGGGCCAGCTTCAGCGTCTCCTCAAGCTTTTCCCACTTGACCGGCTTTTCCAGGTACATCAGGGCAGATAGGCGGCGACTTTCCCAGGTGTAGTCGGCGCTGGTGGTGAGGAAGGCCACGGGGACAGACTCCCCCATCTGCCTCACCCGCTCCACCGTTTCGATCCCCGTCATGTCCCCCATATAGATGTCCATGAGCAGCAGATCAAACTGATCGGGCCGGTACTCAGCCAGCAGCTCCTCTCCGCTGGCAAAGGCTGTGGGCACATTTTCCACACTGCACGCTGCCAGCATCGCCAGCAATCGTTCTCTTTCCTCTTCCTGATCCTCACAGACCGCCACCCGCAGAGCTGCCATAAATACCCTCCTCCCCTGGTTTTCTCTCAAAAATTATAGCACTCATGCACAAGGCGGTCAATTTGTCAAGTACCAGTTTTAACATCACAGCAGTGGAGAGGGCTTCACCAACTGCTGCGCAAACACCTTTGGACCAGGAGCAAGGCGCTTTTCCAAAGACGGGCTATTTCAACTTCCCGTGATACATATCGCTGAAAATCCCTTCCCGCTCAATAAGCTCCTGATAGGTCCCGCTCTGGATGATAGCACCGCCATCCATAACGATGATCCGGTCGGCGTTTTTCAAGGTGGTGAGCCTGTGCGCAATGGAAATGACCGTCATGTCCTGTTCCCTCACCAGCCGCTCGATCTCATGTTGAATGGTGCGCTCTGAGGTGTTGTCCAGTGCCGAGGTGGCCTCATCCAAAATCAGGATTTTCGGCCTTCTCAAAAAGATCCGGGCAATGGCCACCCGCTGCCTTTGTCCCCCGGACAGGTTGCCGCCACCCTCGGATATGGCGGTATGTACCCCCTCGGGAAGGCTGTCCACAAACTCCTGAAGACAGGATTTTTGGAGCGCTCCGCGGACTTCCTCGTCCATGGGCTGTCGTTCCAGTCCATAGCAAGTATTCTCATAGATCGTCCCCGCGATTAAAAATGGATTCTGGGGAACCAGGGCGATGGTCTTCGACAGCTCTTTTCTGGAAAACAGCCGAAGATCCTTCCCGTCGATCAGAATTTCTCCCTGGTAGTTCTCCAGCTTACAGATCGCCTTGATCAGAGAGGACTTACCACAGCCGCTGGGACCGGCAATTCCCAAAAACATGCCCCGTCTGACGGTGAGGGCCAGGTCGTTCAATATCATCTTATCTTGCCCGTAGGAGAAACACAAATGCCGGATCTCTACAGCGTTCTGCGGGTCTGCCTCCAGGGGACATACGGGCAGCCCCGATGGTTGGAAAGAAAAATCACAGGGGATTTCAGCCAGGCGGAAAAAATCCTCGGCCAAGACCAGGCTTTCCGACAGCTCGTCTAAGATCCGATGCAGTTCCTCCAACGGTTTCAACAGCTGATTGAAGCAGAGGTATGAGGTCAGCACCGCTCCTGTGCTGATAACGTGTTGTGCGGCCAGGTAGGCTGAGATCCCGATCATCAAAACTGTAAAAACCGCCTCGTTGATAAATTTCAGGCAGTCATATTTCGCCATCTGAACGTGATGCCGCATTTCTTTCTTTCTCAAAAATTAAAGTTATTTTATCACGTTTGGTATAAAAATACAAGTAAATTACAGTTTGATGAAGGCGACCATGCTCTCACAGCAAAAGGCCCCGCGAAGAGACTTCGCGGGGCCCGAGCCTGTCTACTTTGTCGACAGGCTCCCTGCATATGGTCATTCCGTATAGTTTTCCAGGCTGTTGTAGATGGCAAGGGCGGCGGCGCCGTTTGCACCGCTGTAGTCATGGGATTTTACAAAGATAAACTCGGTATCCGTGTGTATCACATTACAGAGGTTGCGGTTGACGATCTCCCAGAGCCTTTCCTGGTTTTCCTCCGAGCTGAACAGAACCCCATCGATAAACATGATGCGGGGACAGGAAAAGTTGATGATGTTGGCGATGGCGATCCCAATGTGGTAGACTGCCCCCTCAATGATCTGACGGACCACCTCATCCCCCGACGCCTGGGCAGCGAGAATATCCTCCATCGTCAGAGCCGCCCCGTTGGGGCAGCGCGCGCGAAGGAGGGGGGCGCTGCCCTCTTCCAACGCCTGGGTACACTGAGCAATGACAGCGGTATTGCTGGAGTAGGCCTCAAGGCAGCCCCGGTTGCCGCAGCTGCAAGGTAGCCCATTCGGCTCCATGATCATATGCCCCACCTCTCCGGCTCCAACCACCGAGCCGACCACGTTGGCCGTGTTTAGGAAGAAGGGGCAGGCAATGCCTTGGGAGAGAAAAAAATAGGCAAAGTTGGGGACCTCGTTGAGCATCTTTCGCTGTTCCAGACGCGCACCATAAGCCCGGACACAGGCATTGTTCTCTACACTGATGGGCCCGGTGTACCCACTCAAGGCAGCCAGATCCGCTCTGATGTTTTTATTAAGCCAGCCATAACTGGGCCAGGTGTCCAGTATGCCCTCCTGGCCGTTGACCAGTCCCGGCATGCAAAAGCCGATGCCTGCGATGTCCTCCAGAGCAAGGCCACAGCAGCGGAGCGCCTCATGGAGCATGGCGCAGCTCAACTCCATATTTTTTTCGTAATCCCGGTAGGGTGTTTCGTCCTTGGCCTCATAGAGGGTCTGGCCCCTGAAGTTCTGTACACAGATCACCCTCCGACTGCCTCGCATCTCAATGCCAACGTAGTGTTGGGCATCCGGTACAATGTCTACCGGGCGGGCTTTTCGACCGCGGTTGCCCGCGGGACAGGGCGCATTTTCCTCTTCCTGCACAAGACCAGCCCCAATCAGACTGTTGACGTTGGTCGTGATCGTGGGCATCGTCAGTCCCAGCTGCTCAGCAATATCCGAGCGTTTGATGGGACCGTAAAAATAGATCATCTTGAGAACGGAAGACTGGTTCAGCTCCTTGACACGTGATGTAATGTTGCTCTGAAGAAACTGCATGGAAAACGCCCCCTTGCGTTTTGATCACCAGGACCGCACTGGTCCTAAGCCTCCTCCCGCAACCGCCGCCCACGGAGGAACACATCCGTCACTTGATTTTCTCCGTTAAGCACAACAAGGTCGGCGTCCTTTCCCTCTTCAATGGAGCCCTTGCGGTCATAGACGCCGAGCAGCCGCGCAGGGTTTTCCGTGAGAACGGGCAGCACCTGTTCCAGCGGCAGGCCGGTAAAGGACAGGAGGTTTCTCAACGCCCGGTCCTGGGTCAGGGTGCTTCCCGCCCGCGTACCGTCGGAGGCCAGCTTGGCGTCTCCGTCCTTCACCACCACCTGATTGACGCCCAGGTGGTAGTTCCCGTCGGGAAGCCCGGCGGCCATGATGGAGTCGGTGATGGCCACGAGCCGGTCCACCCCCTTGGTCTTCCAAAGGAGGCGGACGATGCCGGGATGCAGATGGAAGCCATCACAGATCATCTCGCAGTAGACGTCACTCTCCAGGACCGCGCCCAAGATGGCGGGACGGTGCTGGTGCAGCAGTGCCATGGCGTTGAAGGTGTGGGTACAGGCCATAGCCCCGGCCCGGATGGCGGACATGGCGGTGTCATAATCCGCGCCGGAATGACCGATGGCCGGCACGATACCCAGCCCCTTCAGGGCGGGGATCATCTCCAGCACACCGGCCACCTCCGGGGAAAGGGTGGTATACCGGACGTTTCCCTCGGCCAGGGCCTGGTAGGAGGACAGCAGCGCCAGATCCCCCTTCCTCAGCAGATCCTCCGGCATTGCCCCCTTATATTCTGACGCCAGAAAGGGACCTTCCAGATGGATGCCCAGCAGCTGGGCGCCCGCCGCATGGCTCTTCTGATAGGCCAGACACTGAGAGATGGCATAGCGGGTCTGCTCCTCCGTATCGGTGAGAATGGAGGCCAGCCAGGAGGTGGTGCCGTTCCCCGCGAAAAAGCGGCCGATTTTGTCCAGGTCCTGTGCGGACGCGCCATTGACGTCCACCCCCACAGCTCCATGGGTGTGGACATCAATAAAGCCGGGGACGATCCTCTGACCGGCGGCGTCAAAGACGTCCCCCGTCACTTTTTGCCCGGGCTCCAGCAGGTGGAGCTTCCCATCCTCAATATGAATGGTCTTATTTTGAAACTGACGGTCAACATAGACTAGGCCGTTGACGATATACATATCGTTCATGGATCTCTCCCATTCCAGAAGCTTATTTCGGCAGATTCGCAACAAATTCCGTGAAGCGGAGCAGGGCGTCTGGGTGCTCCTGAAGCAGCGTCACAGGGAAGTGGGCCGAGATCTCGCCATAGGCGGCGTGGCGGACCACACTGCGGTGCCAGTTCCGGAAGCAGCCCAGGCGGACCTTGCGGGCGTGATAGATCTCACTCATACCGATGGTGACACACCAACGAGGCATATCGTCCAGGGCGCCGTTGAAATCGCCGATGGCATTCGCCGTGCGGGTCTCCGGCGTGATCTTCAGCACCCGGGTATGCAGGTTTCGGAACTGGTCCGGCGTCAGCTCATCCTGGGCCTCGTTGAAGGCAAGGTGGCCATTGATGCCAATGCCGCCAAAGCAGATGTCCACGCCGCCCAGCTCGGCGATCAGCTGCCCCATCCGCTCAGGATGCCTGGGGTCGGGGAAAACCCTCTGCTCCTCCGGCATGACCAGCTCCGGCTTGACCTTGGTATAGACGGTCCGGTCCATAAATCCATGAAAACTCAGCGGGTGGTCGTGATCAATCCATTCCAGCTCATCGGTAAGATATTCATCCATATTGAGGAACCAGACATTCTTCAGGCTGATATTTTCCTGATTGACCATGTCCACAAAATAGGGGTACTGTCCCACAGGGCCCACCGGACAGATGAAAACCGTGCGCTGGCCCAGGGCGTTTTTCCGCTTGATCTCATCCACCATCTCCTGCGCCATAGCCTGGAATACGGCCGCATTGTCCTCCAGGATCTCAATGGGAAGCTTGGGGGCCTTCACCAGCTCTTCTCTGCTGTAATAGTAATAATCGTGACGCATATTGCGCTCCTTTCATCCCTCGTCAGAAGAAAAACCCGTATATTTTGCAGTGATCTCCAAAACCCGGTACACATCCAGATAGGGCTGATACTCCGCCTCCTTACGGCCGATTAGCTCCCGAAACGCACGCCAGTTCCTCCCGCTCTCTCCACGATCTCCCCTGGCCAGAGCGGCGATGGCGCGGGCCAATGCCACAACATAATCCCTGTGGTAGGCAAGCAGGTCCCAAAACAGTCCGGCTCCCCCCACGGGGGCGGCCATAGAGAAGTCCTGGCAGACCTGAATGATCTGCTCCATCCGGTCCGCCATCTCTGGATTGACACGGGGACCTTTCCCGTTGAGGTAATCACAGCTGCTCAGCCGGGACAGCTCACTGAGATAGGCGAGGACCTCTCCGGTACGTGAGCCGTAGGCCGCTTCAAAATACTCTCTGATCAGCGCCTCGGTGTCCGCCGATTCGTCGAACAGGGTGTAGCCCATCACATAGTTGGGCAGGGCGTTGGGGAGGGAGACCCGCAGCTCCTGACAGCTGATATAGCCGTCCAGACCCATGCTCCGCAGCTGCTTGATGTCGCTTCCGATCACCCGGGCGATGTGTACATAGCCGAAGTCCCCATAGTGAGCGCGCCCCAGAGGATAATCGTAGACAAAGCTGTCCCCATGGAAAAGCTTCTGCCAGCCCCGGAGAAAGGCCAAATTCTCCTGGAGATTGGTGGGCAGGACGATGTGGTTGCGGTGGAAATCCGGGATGGGGACCGCATCCCCTGTCAAATCGTAGGATGACTCAAAGGTCCGGCTGATGGGAGCAAACATCAGGACAAACCGCTCCGGGTGCTCCAGCCGGGCCTTGATCGGCGGCCAGAGCAGCTCCTGGTAGAGCAGGAAGACGATCCGGGTGCTCAGCCCCTCCGCGGTCAGCCTGCGGTCGAGCTCATTGAGGAGCTCCACGTACTGGTCGGAGGGCGTCGTCTCACGGCAGCCCTCACACTCACAGACGTTGTTATACTCATCAGCCAGCCAGACATGGAGATAATCTGCGGAGGGGTTTTCTTTGGCATATCTTACTACAAGAGAGGCAAACAGGTCCACAGCATCCCCGTTGTGAAAACAGAGGTTTGTATTGGCGGGGCTTCCCTTCCACAGGGCCCGGACGCCGTTCACCTCGGCCGCCAAAGGCTCCTTTTCAGGCGCGAGGGGGCGGGGATTGGGGTCCCAGTTCATGGTTTCATAGCCCAGCGCCTCTCCCGTCCAGCCATGCCCCACCTTGTGGAGCAGCAGCCCACGCTTTTTCATCGCCTCTTCCAGTCCGACCATGTCCCGTGCTGCGTCCGAGACTGTGTAGGACTCCGGTGTCAGAAACGGGTTTTCAAGATGATGGTACCACCTTGCCAGGAAGGCATACGGCGTCTTGAATTGCAGGAAGAAGCTATTGTAGCCCACCTTTGGGAGCCAGTCAATAAAGTCCAGGATGTTTTCCCGTGAATCGGCACCCTCTATGCACACACCGCGGTGCCGAAAAGAGGCGTGCTTTTCATAATTCGCCGGCAGCAAGTCGGGCGTGATATGGGGTACTACCTCGCTGTCCCTGCCGGGGCCCAGGAACCTGCACCCCAGGTGATGAAGGTAGTCATACACGCCCAGCAGCACACTGCGGTCGTTGGAGCCGCAGATCTCACCCTCGCGCTCCCCGACGCGGATGGAAAATCCGTCCATGGGGTCCCCTCCGGAGGACAAAAGGCGGATGGTGAGGTCGGGAGGGGACGGCAGCATTCGGTCCAGATAGCTCTCCAGCTCCGAGGCAGCAAAGCGCACCACCTGAGAGGACGCGGCATCAAAGCCGATTTTCATATGCAACATACCTCCATCAAAGAAATCTTTACAAGAAAACGGACCCTATGAAACGGACACAAAGGGCCGCTCCATAGGGTCCGTTCCTATGTGCTGGGGAAAGCAGAGGGCACTCAGATGCCCAGGGCTTCCTTCATTACATCAAAGAGCGTGAAGGTGTTGACGTCCACAGCCTCATCAGGGGTGATGGTGCCGGCATCCAGGAAGTCCTGCTGGAGGTGCTCATAGTAGCCCTCCATGGTGCCGTCCTGCAGCGTGTCGGTCAGGGTGGCGATGTTGAACCACTCAGCGTCGCCGGTCTGGGCCAGGTTGGCCTCCAGGCTGGTCTTAGTCTGGTCGGCGCACCACTGGGCGACCTCCTCCCAGTTGTCGGGGTTGGAGCCGTAGTCCATGCCCTTGTAAAGGGCCCGAGAGAAGCGCAGCAGCACGTCGCGGTTCTCCTCGGCATAGGTGGGCAGGCAGATCCAGCTGGACAGGTTGATGGAGCCGTTGGAGAATACGATCTCCTTGGAACCCTCCACCTGGTTGAGGATCTCAGTGGTGTAGGGGTTCCAGGCCACGGCCACGTCCACGGAGCCGGAAACCATGGCGGAGACCATGTAGGAAACGTCCATGTCAAAGAGCTCCACATCGTCCATGGTCAGGCCGGCCTGGGTCAGGGCACTGTTCAGGGTGGACTCAGAGGAGGAGCCGCTGCTATAGGCAATGCGCTTGCCAGCCAGGTCCTCGATGGTCTCAACGCCGCTGTCCGCGCTGACCACGATCTTATCGGTGGTGTGCACGGAGCTGGGAGCGAAGATCACAGCGCGGCCCTGGATGCACAGGGTGTGAGCGCCCTTGCCGATGTAGGCCAGATCGATGCTGCCGCCTTCCATAGCGGCGACCTCGGAGGGACCGTCAGCAAACTCCCACAGGTCAACGGTGATGCCTTCCTCCTCAAAGTAGCCCTTGTTCATGGCGGAGAGGACGCCCCAGAGGGAGGCGTAGTTGGGCATATAGCCGATTCTCAGGGTGATGGGCTCCACGGCCTCGGTGCCGGCGGTCTCAGCGGGCTGGTTGGACTCAGCAGGGGTACTCTCAGAGGGAGCGGGGGTGGTGGCGGCGCCGCCGCCACAGGCGGCCAGGGACAGCACCATGGCGATGGCCAGCAAAAGCGCGGTGATTTTTTTCATTTCGTAATCCTCCTTAATCAAGTTTTACCTGTATATGACCGCTGGAAAGCGGCAGGCAACCATTACTTCCGGACCTCCAGATACTCCTGATAGACCTCGTTCCACACTTCAGCCTTCAGCTCCATGAACCTGGGATCGCTCTTGGTACCCTGATCCCGGGGATAGGGGATGTCGATGTCCACGATCCGCTTGATGCGGCCGGGACGGGCGGACATGATGACCACCCGCTGGGCAAGAAGAATGGCCTCATCCACATCATGGGTGATGAAGAAGCAGGTCTTCTTCTCATTTTCCCAGGTCTTCAGCAGCTCCGTCTGGAGCTGCGCGCGGGTCTGGGCGTCCAGCGCGCCGAAGGGCTCATCCATCAGCAGCACTTCCGGATTGTTGGCGTAGGCCCGGGCAATGGCCACGCGCTGCTTCATGCCGCCGGAGAGCTCCTTGGGGAAGGAGTTTTCAAACTCCTCCAGACCCACAATCTTGATGTACTTCCGGGCGATCTCTATGCACTGCGCTTTGGGCAGACGCTTCATCTCAGGTCCGAACATGACGTTTTGCAGCACGGTAAGCCAGGGAAAGAGGGCGTACTGCTGGAACACCACGCCGCGCTTTACGTCGGTGCCCTGAATCAGCTCTCCATCTAGGTAGCACTCGCCGCTGGTGGCCTCATGAAGGCCGGCCAGGATATTCAGCAGCGTGGACTT
>DXCX01000017.1 GCA_019115785.1 Candidatus Intestinimonas merdavium
AGCTGATTCCCACAGCTCGCCATACTGCGCAGAGCTTCCCCGCCGTATCGCTTCAAATCCATACCCAACCTGTTCAAAATAGAGCGTATATCAGGATCGCGCCGGTCTTCCAGATAGAGAAACAGCCGGTAGATATCCTCTTGTTTTGCAGGAATTCGGACTCCCGCATCTACCAAAATGGAAAACAGGGTTAGGTCTGGACTGCGCAGAGAGCCGTAAATCAGCTCTGCGGGGTTGCGGGTCAAATCTGCGCCGGCTTCGATTAGCAGCTGTACCATGTCCATCCGATTTTCCAGCACTGCCAGTTCCAGCGGATAGGTTTCCTCCTCCCGCGGCCGCCCGCCAATGGTCACCTGATAGCACTGCGGCTCATTGGGAGAATGCCCCGCATGAAGCAGGAAACGAATCGCCTCTATATCGCCGCTTTGGATGGCAGCCATCATGGGAGGTATATTGGAATAGCTTACATCGCTCATATGAATCCGCCTTATCCTATTGAAAAATTTCCTGATAGCGCTCTCTCAGTTCCTTTGGAGCTGTGTCCACCACCTTCTGCCCGCCCTTGGCGCTGGCTTTGCCCCAGATCACATAGCAGACTGTTTCCCATGCGTATTGCAGCACTTCCTCCGGGCTGGCTTCTGTTTCTTCGGCGGGTTCCTCGTCCTCGTCATCCTCGTCATCCTCGTCGGAGGAAAAACCGCTTGGAACGATCTCGGACAGGTGGATTTTTGCCTCCAGCAGAGCGTCCAGGCTTTCTGCGTTTGCCATCCACGCGGCATAGTCCCTGGAATACTTCATGTTCTGCATGGACAGCACACCCCTGACAAACATGGGGACGGTATCGGCGGTAAATCCGAACTGTTTCACATACGCCCGGAGGAATTTTTCCTGTAAGTGGGAGTGCTCATCATCACAGAGATCGAGATAATCCCACACCAGCTGCCGCCACGCTTGCCCCAGCATTCCCAGGGCGAACACGGCAAAACTTCCGGGGAGCGCGCACTGCTCATCGCTGAGATTAGTGTACTGCTCATATTGCCGCATGGCAAGCCGGGCGTACCGTTCCATCAGGGGGTGGAGGCTTGGGTATTGCACCGCACAGGCAAACAGTTGGTTGACTCCCTTTTTGGGCAGTCCTGTGATGGGCAGATACCTCTTTTCCGGCCCTTTGAACTCCACCGCATAGCTGCGGGGAAAGTCCTCCTGCTCCAGAATCTCACACAGGTAGTCCAGCACTTCGTGGCAGCATTCCTCTGTGTTGTCCCTGGCAGTAATACGGATCACAGCAAAGGCATCGTTGGCCGATGCGGTGAAGTGCTCTGTTTTCCTCTTTTGCAGAGAGAGCGGCAGCCTGCCGGTCCCGTGTTCCCGGAGCTTTTTCACCATATCAGGACGGACTTTCTCCACCAATCCAAAGAGGTAATTGGCGTCCAGATACTGAAAGTCCAAGCCATACACTTTATAGCTCACCGCCACATAGCAGGCGAAACGCAGCAGCGGCTCCGGGATCTGCTCTGCACGGATGCCTGGTTTCAAGGAATACTCCCGATCCCAGAAGCGATCATCTTCATCGCCTGTTGCAACAAAATACTTCTCTTGTAGCTCCCGTTTCAGCATATCAAGTAGATGGTGGTCAATTTCACCCCAGCGGCTCTGGCGGCGCAGGTTTTCGCTGAAGGCGATGGCCTTTTCCGCATCCAGGGTCTCGGCCCGCTGTATTTCGGTCCATGCCCTAAGCAGTTGCCACACCTCAAAGGGTGCACCTTGACTGCTGACCACTACCGGCGGCCAGTGGGAATCATCAAGCCGCGTGATTCTCCCGTCAATGGCATCCTGGATACACTGGTCAAAGAGCGGTTGCAGTTCTTCCTGTACCTCGGGCTTCATCCAGTAACAGCGCCCGTCCGCACTGTTGAACTTTGGCAAATTCATAGCGATTTCCTCCTATCAGGTCTGCTGGTGCTGCATGGATACGATCTGGCAGTCAGGGCAGAACTCGATGTAGAGTGTGCCCTCTGTGCCGTCCATCAAAGTATCCCACTGGATCTGGGCCAGATATTTCATGGGCTTTCCGCAGTGGGGGCAGGCGGTGTATTCCCAGTCCTGAACCCAGTTGGCAAAGCCGCCAACGGTGTTCACATCGTCACAGGCGGCGCCATAGAACAGGGGCACAGGCGCACCGCCCAGCACGAAGGGATTTTCGGTAAGGGACCTGTAGTCCTCCGGCCGGACATAGCAGTCCATCTTTCCCGCCCCGTCAAAGAGCTCTGAGGGAAAGACCTCTACGCCGCCGTCCAGAGTAAAGCGGTTGAAAGCGGGGCCTTTCAGAAAGCCCACGCAGTTGGGACAGCAGGTGGCGGTCAGAATGCCGTCCAGCCCCAGAAACTTCAGCCGTCCGTCCCGGCCGTCCAGCACCAGCATGTCCGCCATCCGCCCGCCGCAGTGGGGACAGGTGTCCTCCCGTGCCCGCCCGATGTGAACGGGGGACACTTCACCGGGGGCTCCCTTGACGAAGGAAAAGCAGGTATCGAAGTTGAGTTGGGTCCGTTGTCCCTTTTTATTAAAGGTCCAGCCGCCGCACTGGGCGTAAATGGACGGGTCTACATAGAGCTTCTTGCGCCAGGAGCGGGGATGATTCTCCAGTTCCAACAGCGTTTCCAGTGCCCGGCCATCGCCCTGGAAAGCAAGGCAGCACATCAGGTTGGACGCTTCACTGGAATCCTCTGTGGACAGCAGCGCGTGGATCAGGCCCTCCCCCACATCAGCGGGAGCGTGATAATAGATCTCACAGGGCCAGAACACCCCAGCGGCCAGCGCCGCCCGCTGGATTTCCGGGGTGATGGCGTCCCGGTAACCCAGCAGCTGCCAGAAGTCGGTGCATTCGGGGTCCTCCATATCAGCAAGCCGATGGATGTTCTGGATCAGGTTTTTCTGCTTTGCAGCAATCTGTTCCGGCGTCCAGGCCAATGCAGTTTTTCGCTCTTGCTCACACTTGCATTTCCAGCACAATCCGTCATAGCCCAAAGGGGTCCCACAGCCGGGACAGGTATATTTCAGACTCATATTTTTCGACTCCTTTCAGATGATAGAAAAACGCCCTGCGACACCCTGCCACTTGGACAGGCTGACGCAGGGCGCAAAAAGGCCGCACAGAACCAAGACCTGTATCCCAAGGCTCTGTGTCTGACGATATTCTGCTGTCTTTCCCGTCCGTTTGGAAATGGGTACTCATCTCTATCCATTTGCTTTCACCTACCGCACATGCTCTTTTACCCGCTCCATCTCGTCCACCAGAGCCCTGACCTGGAAGTCCACCATATCCTCCGCCACCTCTGGGAATAGAAATGGCATGGTGTCTGGAATGGCTTTGTGTACCATCATCATGCTGAGGGCCAGATTGCCAAACAGCCGGGGATCAATACTGTCCACAGGGAGGCCAAAGATGGAAAGCAGCTTCCCATAAAAAATAATCTGATCCCGCCGGAACGCCTGAAAGTTCTCCTCGGAAAGGCAGTGGCGTACTTGCTCCTCCTCCTCAATGGACAAAACGGCAACTCCGCTTTTAGCTCCATAACAGCAGTTTTTCAAAAAGGTTTCCACTCCCGCCCGCCAACTGAGTCCGGGATCTTCCATTAGAGATCTGGCATAATCCAGCAGCTTGGGTTGCTGGTATCGCAGGGCGTAGAGCACCAGTTCTTCCTTGGATGAGAAAAAACTGTAGAAGAAGGTCTTGGAGATCCCTACTTTTCTGCACAGAACATCAATGCTGCTGTGAATCAGCCCCCGATCCGCAATACACTGAATCATGGTGGTCATTAGGGCATTCCGCACTTGCACTCTATCTTCTTCAGAATAGGCTTTTCGTGCCATATCTTCCCATCCCCCTATAAAGAACAGAATCATAAAATGGTATTTATATAATAACTGCACAGAAAAAAATATACAACTATATTCTGAAAATTTTTTATGAACTAAATAGCGGCAAGCAATGCTTGTGGCTATCCAAAGCCACAAACTGCTTGTTGAGGGCAGCGCCCCCAAGCCCCCTTGAGCACGGGATTTCATCCCGTGGCTGCGCGTCCTGCCGGACGCTTCTTGACCACGACCGGCTCACCGCTGGCCGTGGTCTTTTTCTTTCTCTTTGGCCTGTTCCTCGTCCATCTTGAGCAGCCGATCCACATTGGCCTTTGCCGTCAGCAGTTCCCGCATTTCCTCACGGGAGCGCCGGTACTCGGCGTAGGCTTTCTTCTTGTCTGCCAGCAGTTCGGCGTATTCCGCTTGCAGCTCTTTGGCCTTGGGCAGCTTCTTCACCCCCATCTCGTCAAAGGCGTTTTTCGCCGCCTGGTGGAGCAGGATTTCTTCCTCATGCTCGGCCCGGATTTTCTTGGAGTAACCAGCTTTGCGGTATCGTCTTTTGCCTATGCCACGCCACTATAGAGGTCGTGGTTGACCTGGGCGGCGTAGTAGCTCTCCATGGTGGCGGGGGCGTTGTAGAGGGTGGCCAGGAGATACTGCCGGATGTTGCGGATCTGGGTGGTGTTGTCCCGGAGGCAGTCGAACACAAAGCGGATGTGGTCCCCATCCAGCTTCAGCAGCCGGGACTTCACCACCGCCTGGGGCAGATCGTTCCCGCACACCCGGATGCTCTCCCGGTTGGAGCAGACCGTCTCCACCATCAGCTCCACCATCTCGTCCAGCTGGCCCGCGTCCCAGGGGCGCTCCCGGACGAAATCCTCATAGCCGAGGTTCTCCCGAATGAGACTCCGGTAGGTGTCCATCTCCCGGCGATCTACCGGCTTCTCCCGCCGCCGCTTCCGTCCCTTCGCTTCCTCCGCCCCCGGGAAGGGGGCGGAAGGGAAAGGAAGGGATTCTTTACTTCGTAAGTCAGTCTTTTGTTTTTCTTTCTTTTGTCTCTCTTTTTTTATTTGCGTTGGATGTTCCGCCGCCGTATCCACCGCCGCCGGATGTCCCGTTGTCGGATTTCCCGATGACGGAATGGCAGACGGCGGCCCCGCCGGAGGTACAGGGGCAGAGACAGGCCGCTCCCGGATGATGTACTCGTTGCTGCTGAACTTGCCCGCCCGGTCCACCGTCTGGCGGCGGTAGATGTACCCGGCCCGCTCCAGCTCCGTCACGGCGGCGCGGATGGCGTCCTTGCCCTCCTGGTTGATCTTCGCCAGCCCGGTGAGGGTGTAGTCCCAGTCCTCCGGCAGAGAGAGCATTTGGGACAGCAAGCCCTTTGCCTTGAGGGAGATGCTCTTGTCCCGCAGGTGGTAGTTGCTCATGATCGTATAGTTCTCGGTGCGTTCCACACGGAAAACTGCCATGTTCTCGTCCTCCTCTGTATGTTTCTTTTCTTTTTCCCAGAGCCCCGCCGCGGAAGCCCTCCGCCCCGCGGCTCCGGGAAAAGGTCAGGGCGCGGGCCTGTGCCCGCGCCCCCATGTTCATTCGCTGTAGTAGACGGGTCTGCCAATGGAAGTAAAGCCGCTTTTCCCCGTGATGACCACATTGTTCTGGCTGCTGGCGCAGTGGACGATCAGGAGGTTTCCCGCCTCGTCCCGGCCCCCCACGATGCCCACGTGTTCATCTCCGGGATAGAATACCAGATCCCCGGGGAGGGCCTCACTCCAGGAGATGGGGGTGCAGTAGGTATGCTGGGCGTGGGCGCCGCCGCCGTGACTGATGACATAGGTCCCGCTGGTTGTGTTACAGAACACCCAGTCCACGAACCCGAAGCAGTCCATCCCGAAGGGGCGGTAGGTGCCGCTGGTGGAGCTGCCCGCCGCCGTTACCTGCCGGAGCGTCCCCCAGCGGTCGTCCCAGCCCAGCTTCAGGGACTTGCCGCCCCAGAAGTAGTGGACCTTGCCCACCAGCTGGCAGGCAGTTCTGACCACAGCCCGGCGCTCCGTGGACAGGTCCGGGGGCAATGCGGCCAGCAGATCCCTGGCCGTCTGATCGGTGATGGTCAGGTCCCCGGCCAGGGCGGTGAGCAAGTCCCCGTTGGCCAGCAGCTCGTCCAGGGCCTTGTTCTGCTCTGCGGTGAAGCTGTAAAACACCCGCATATCGTCCGGGGTCCTGGGGGTGATGGTGGCGGCCAGGACGGTCTCTGTCCAGGCCGCTGTCGTGTCGGTGGCCGGGTGCTCCACCGTCTTTTCCTCGCTGGTGAGCTTTGTCATGTCCCAGAATACCGTTCGCAGGGCTTCGATCTGGGACGCATCCAGCACCGCCAGACTGCCGCTCCCGTCCCCAACAGACTGCTTGGCGGCAAACACCGCCAGCACCTCCGACCAAGGCGGCGGTGCGCCGGTGATCTCCAAGCGGTCACAGCCGGCATCCAGACGCATCTGCTCCAGCCGCTCCGCCAGTTCTCCATTGATCTGGGCCACGATGGTGGATGGGGGATCGGTGTCCGGGCCGCTCCCACCGCCGGAGAACAGGATGCCCAGGGGCGAGGCCAGCAGCACCCCCACCAGACACAGCACCACCACGATGGAGACCACAACGCTCCCGCCCGCGGCAATGGCCGCCAGAACTCCACGGGCCGCGTGGACGACCGCCTGGGCCGCTTTCGCTGCCGTCTTTGCCCGTTCAACTCCGGTGACCGCCGCCCTGGATGCCCGTTTCATCTTATGGGCAGACCGCATGGCGGATGCCTTGGCCGCAGCCTGGGCCTGACGCTGGGCTGGCCGGGCAGCGTTGTGGCCAAAAGCGGAGGACCGTCTGACGGTTTTCACCTGCCTGCCCCCCTTGGAGAGCGGATGGGCCTTTCGTCTGTTCGAGGGCGCGCCGGCCCTGCCTGCCGGTTTTCCCACTGGCTGGGGCGCCGCCCCGGAGGGGGAAGGCTGCCGGGATGTTCCAGGGGCGGCCTGGGGCCAGCGCCCTCCCTCTGGCGGCTGGGGGCGGGCATCCCGCGGAGCTGTCTGGACGGAGGCGGGCGCTCCCGCCTGCCTGTTGGCTCGCTCCGCGCGCTGCCGGGCCTGGGCCTTTGCCGCCTGCCTGCCCCGTTCCTGGGGAGTAGGCGGCGAAGCGGGCTGGGTGGACGATCCCATAGCCCGCTCCGGGGCCATGTGGCCCCCGCCATCTCCCATCCTCCATTGGGTGGTGGACGGGCCTCCCGGACGGCCCGCCCTGGGCTGTCTCCTCCCTGGGGCCGGTTCGTGCCCGCCGTCCCCGGTCCCGTTCTCTGCCGGAGTCCGCGCCGGATTGGTTTCACGGGTCTTGACCTTCGGGGGCGGGATCTTTGGGGCGCCGTCCGGGGCAGAGGCGGGGGCGGTGGCCTCCGCCGCCCGCCCCTCGCTGTCCCGCCGCCGGTTTTTTCTGCCCTTCAACAGCCGTTCCATGCCATGGATGCCCCGCCGGAAGCCCTCCGCCCCGGTGTCCTCCAGGGCGTCTCCGCCGTAGGCGTCCCTCTGGCCCTGCTGGGCCGCATCCCGAAGCTGGCCCCGCAGCCGGTCCACGCCACTCTCCAGCCCGCGCCGGGCCAGTTCCTTGGGGGCGGACTTGACCTTTTCTGACACGGTCTTTGCCGCCACAGGTTTCTCCTTGATCTTCCGCTCTTGGATGTTCCATCACCTCCCCACGGGTCAGGCCGCGTTCAGGTCGGCGGGCTTGGTGGTCATCAGCTGATAGAGTTTATTTTTGGGGAAGTGGTCCACGAAGGGGACGATGGTGCTGCCGCACTTGATGAGCCCCCGACCCGAGTCCACGTTGGTGATGTAGGAGAGCTGGTTGTCCGAGATGTTCAGCAGCTTGGCCAGCTCCTCCCGGTCGGTGGCCGCCTGGTTCAGCATGACCAGGAACTCACTGTTGGCCAGCATGGTGCGGGCGGTGTGGGACTGGAGCAGGTCGTCCACATTCTGGGTGATGCCGGTGCAACAGGCGCCGTACTTGCGGACACGCTTCCAGAGGGTGAACAGGAAATTGGCGCTGTACTCATGCTGGAACAGCAGATAGATCTCATCGATATACACCCAGGTGTTGCGCCCCAGCGCCCGGTTGCAGACGATCCGGTTGAACACGCTGTCCAGCACCACCAGCATTCCCACAGGCAGGAGCTGCTTGCCCAGGTCCCGGATGTCATAGCAGAGGATGCGGGCGCTGGTATTCACATTGGTGGGCTTGGCGAAGGTGTTCAGGCTGCCCTCGGTAAACAGTTCGATGGCCAGGGCCACATCCCTGGCCTCCGCCTCCGGCTGGCGGAGCAGCTCGGCGTGGAAGTCCCGGAGGGTGGGCGGCGTCCCCGTCCAGCCGCCCCGGATGTAGTCCTGGTAGCACAGGGCGGTGCAGCGGTCGATGATGGATTTCTCCTTGGCGGACAGCTTCCCGGCCCCCATGAGCTGCTCACACAGGGAGAGGATGAATTCAGACTTGAGGACAACGGGATTCTCCCCATCGCCATACCCTTGCTCCATGTCCATGGCGTTGATGTGGTTGGAGGAGGTGGCGGAAATGCTGACCACCTCGCCGCCCAGTCCTTCGATCAGGGGCCGGTACTCGGACTCCGGGTCGATGACGATGATATCATCCTCAGTGGAGAGGGCCAGCCCCACCATCTCCCGTTTGGCGGTGAAGGACTTGCCGGAGCCGGAGACGCCCAACACAAATCCATTGCCGTTGAGCAGTTCTTTCCGGTTGGCCAGGATGAGGTTTTTGCTGATGGTGTTCTGCCCGTAGTACACGCCGCCCTGGTGCTGGATCTCCTGGGCCTTGAAGGGCATGAGGACGGCCAGGGCCTCGGTGGTGAGGGTGCGCAGGGCGTCGATCCGCCGCAGGCCCAGGGGCAGGGCGGTCACCAGCCCGTCCGCCTGCTGCCAGTTGAGGGTGGCAAGCTGGCACAGGTGCTTGCGGGCGGTGGACTGGAGGGCCTCCGTATCGCTGTCCAGCTCCTCCTTGCTGTCCGCCAGATGCACCAGCGTCACCACCGCGAACAGCATCCGCTGGTCCCGTGTGGTCAGGTCGTCCAGCATTTCACGGGTCTCCTTGCGCTGCTGCTCCAGGTCATAGGGGACAACGGCGGAGAAGTTGTTGTTGCTGTTCTGCCGGCGCTGCCAGTTGGTCACATTGGTCTCCACGCCCAGCAGACGGCTCTGCAGCTCCCGCACTGCCTCGTCCGTGGGGACGGGGATGATGTCGATGGACAGCATCAGGTCCCGGTCCAGGGCGGTCAGCTCGTGGATCATGGAGTCCTTGATGTAGGAGGCATATTCTTTGAGAAACAGCACCCGGCCATACTTGTCCCCCATGATGAAGTGGTCCTTTCTGAACTCCAGGCTGTCCGGGCAGATGGTGTCCTTGAAGGAGTGGCCCTTCCGCATACGCTCTTGCAGGTCCAGGCGGAAGCCGCTCTCCTCGCCGGGGCGGTAGAAGTCATGGAGGACCCGCAGCCGCCCCACGGCGTCCAGCTCCTCGCAGTGGGAGTCCAGGTGGTGGAGGTGGGCGGAGACATCGTGGACGGCCCGGTCGAAAA
The DNA here is from genome assembly GCA_019115785.1 of Candidatus Intestinimonas merdavium. GTDB lineage: Bacteria > Bacillota > Clostridia > Oscillospirales > Oscillospiraceae > Intestinimonas > Intestinimonas merdavium. The sequence continues at coordinate 9,467 of DXCX01000017.1, forward strand.
AGGCGCGGGCCTCCTCCGCGCTCTTGCGGTGGACGGAAAGGGTGAGGTACCGCTCCTGCACCACGCTGTTGGCGGCGCCGGTGGCCTTGTCCATCAGCATGGTGTTGTACTCCGCCCGGTAGCCGTCCAGGAAGTCATCCCGCCGGGGGAGCAGGATGTCCCGCGCCACATTCTCCCGGTCCACCCGCTTGTTGTTGATGGTGAGCTTGGTGGTGGAGCCGGTGTCCAGGGCGTTGAGCAGCTCGGAGTAGGACAGGAACATGGCCGTCTTGTCCTCCTTGGAGGCGATGGCGTAGTTGATGTCGCTGAACCGCAGGGTCCTGGAATACTTGCTGCCGAATTGAAACACCCCATCCGGCCAGAGGCGCTGGATGGGGATGGTGTCCTGTACTGATTTTGGAACCGCAAAACATTCTTTGTCCTGTTTGATGGTGTTTTGCAGGGTTCTAATCAATCTTGAGATCCTCCTTCATCGAAGTGTATTCCATCAATTTTGCATAGAGATTGTCCGATTTGAACACAAGATGCCGAGGATATAATAGCTCCGAGCGAATCACCGCGATCAGGAACCGCTCAAACTTCATGCCGTTGTACTGAAAAAAGCCGCACAGGGCAAAGGGGGCGGCGGCCAGGACACAGGCCCAGCCCACATCCGCCCCGCCCAGGGCAGGCCCCAGGAAAAAATAGACCGCCAGGGCCACCGCCACAGCGCCCAGGGCGCAGAGGAACTGCCGCAGGGTCAGGCCGAAGAAGATGCCCTCCTGGTAGTCCCGGACTTCCTTGTTGATCCGTACTTCTATGTCGTTCACCTCTCTATTTTTGCTTTTGCCAGACAGACCGTTGCAAACGCCGTCCGGCTATGGTACCATGCCAAAAACCGTAGAAGGAGGTCTCCCGCATGGCGTATTTGTTTTTGATGCTTGGTGTATCGCTCCTGCTCCCGCTGCTCCGGCTGGCCTTTCGGCTCCGCCTGGGTCTCCCGATGCTGTTCGCCCTGGGGATGCTCACCGTGTGCCACGGCTGGTATCAGGCCCACACCGCCCTGGCGGACGGGATCTTCCTGGCCCTGGTGGGGCTTGCGGCCCTCTCCTGGGTGGTGACCTTCCTCCGCTGGGCGGCGGTAACGGTGGGCGATGTGCTGGCTGACCGGCTGGCCGGAGCTGCCCTGGCCCGCCGGGTGCGGCAGGCCAGAGCCGAGGGGCGCTCCATGGTGGACACCCAGGGCCTGTGATCAGCCCAGGCCCATCAGTTCCCGGATGAGACGGTCGCTCATCTTGATGGCCCCCACCAGCACCAGCATATGGAACACCAATTCGCCCACATAGTTCCACACGATGGTGGCCGGGGCCAGTGTGCTGTCCGAGAGCGCGGGCGGTGCGGAGGCAAAGGCCGAGAAAATGACACAGGCCAATACGATGACACAGCCCTCCAGACAGATGGCGGCGTAGCTTTTGAGAAAGGACACGCCGATGCTGCTGGAGGGCTGTCCCGCGAAGCTGGCCAGGGGGACGGGGGCGATGGCCGTGGCGATGTACAGCTTGAAAAAGCGGGAATACACCGTCAGGATCATCACCAGGGCCAGCACCCAGATGAACAGGGACCCCAGCAGGGTGATGGCCCAAAGGGGGATGCTCTCGATCAATCCCACATCTTCGATCATGGCCACCATCTCGTCCGGGAGGGTGGTGGCGGTCAGGGCCGACAGGCCGGAGGAGGTCATAATGGTGGACACCATCCCCTGGGCCACCCGGAACAGGGCCATCATCAGCTCCATCCCATGCCCCACCGCGGCCTGGGCCAGAATGAAGCGAATGAAGCACTTGAAGGCCAGTTCCGGTTTCTTCAGCTCGGCAAACCCGCCGCAGGTCTTGACGATGCCAACGGCAAAGAACAGCACCAGCAGGGCGTAGCCGATGGCCTGGAGCCCGCCGTTGATCCCTACGACTACCTCCCAGATCCCGCCGCCCTTGAAGTCCTCCGGGCTGGTGCTGACCAGCTCCCAGATCTCCGCCAGCTTGCCGTTCCAGGTGTTCAGGGCGGAGTTCAGGTTGTCTACGATCCAGTTTCCGCTGCCGATTTGGATCACCTCCCTTTGTGATAAATTTCATTTGATATTTACTCATAATTCTGCTATACTGTCCATAGAAGGAGGTGGCTGTCATGCCGACCATTCGTCCGATCTCCGATCTGCGAAACAGCGCCAATGAGATCTCCGATTTCTGCCGCCAGACCCGTCAGCCGGTCTATATCACCCGCAACGGCACCGGGGACATGGTGGTACTCAGTATGGAGGAATATGAACGGCAGCAGGCGCTCATCGACCTGTATGGAAAGCTGGCTGTGGCCGAGCAGGAGGTCGCTTCCGGCGCCCAGGGGGAGGATTTTCTCACGGTGGCCCGCCAACTGAGGGGACGTGTCCATGGAACAGTATGAGGTGAAGATCTTCCCCACCGCGAAGCAGGACCTGCTGGAGATCATCGACTACCTGAACACCCTCTCCGCTGAGGCCGCGCTCCGCTACTACGACAAGCTGACGGAAGAGATCGCCAGCCTGTCCCATATGCCGGAGCGGTGCCCCCGCCCCCGCGACCTGGCTCTGGCTGCCAAAGGGTATCGCTATCTTGTAGTGGAAAACTACCTGGTGTTTTACACGATCTCAGGCAAAACGGTACAGATCCAGCGCATCCTCTATGGGCGGCGGGACTATCAGAACATTTTATGAGCATGAGGGCCGGGGACGCCAACGCGTCCCCGGCCTCTCCTTATCCCCCGGTGATCAGGGTGAGGATCTCCTTGGTGAAGGTGATCACGATGCCGCCGGCGATGGTGAGGATGCCGTTGGAACGCTGGGAGGGGTCATGGGACTGGAGGGACAGGCCCACCTGCAGGATACCGTACCCCAGCAGGATGAGGCCTACCGCCCGGATGAGGGAAAAGATAAAGTCGGACAGGCTGTTGACCACCGCCAGGGGATCGTCGGCGGCCAGGGCCGGGACGGTCATCATGGCTGCCGTGGCCAGGACGCATACCAGGGCGCCATAGGCCCTCTGGATGCGGCGCTCACGCTTCTTGCGGTCATTGAGATTCTGATTCATCAACATTCTCCTTCTCTATATCGGATTGGCCGCTGGCCAGGGGCTGAAACAGGGCCAGCCCCTGGTGGCGCGGCGGCTGTGTACTGTGGTGGAGGTAGGGCGGTCCGCCGCCGTCCACCGTATGGCGGATGGCCGGGTGCCGGGTGAGGTCGTATTTCAGATCCATGACCGGCTTGGCCCCTCGGATGAAGAGGATGGCGTATCGGTTGTCCAGCGCCCGCACCTCATCGGGCGTTAAGAGGTCCCGGCCGCTCATCTGGAAGTTGGTGGACCAGGAACCGGAGCGGCCCTTGCTCTGGCCATGGGTACGTGTGTCGATGGTGGCTTTGCCCAGGGCCTCGGAGATGTACTTGTGGGTGCTGGCCTCGTTGCCGCCCAGGTAGAGGATGGTGTCCGAATTGCCGGGGATGGTCTCCCAGGAGTCCTTATACAGCTCCTTGATCTGGGCCATGTTCTGGATGATGGTGCTGGCGGAGATGTTCCGGGAGCGCATGGTGGCCAACTCCCGTGTGAACCCCGGCAGGGGCATGGCCGCGAACTCATCCAGCACAAAGTGGACATGGCAGGGCAAGGCCCCGTGGTGGACCTGGTCGGCGCTGTAATAGAGGGCCTGGAACGCCTGGGAATAGAGCAGACTCACCAAAAAATTGAAGGTGCTGTCGTTGTCCGGGATGACGGCGTACAGGGCGCATTTCCGCTCCCCCAGGGTGTAGAGATCCATGTCATCGTGGTCGGTGATGGCCTTGATCTGGGGCAGGTTGAAGGGGGCCAGCCGGACGGCGGTGGACACCAGGATGCTCTTGGAGGTCTTGCCCGCCGCCAGCTTGAACACCTTATATTGCCGGACGGCCACGCTGTCCGGCTTATCCCGTTCCATGGCCTGGAACAGCAGGTCCAGAGGGGAGACATATTCCTCGTCCTCCTCCTTGACCTCGGCGTATTCCAGCACCCGCATGACCATGGAGAAGTTCTGCTCGGACTCCGGGGCCTCCTGCCACAGCATGAGGATGATGGCCTGGAGCAGCGCCGTCTCCGCTTTTGTCCAGAAAGGATCGGACTCATGGCTGCCCTTGGGGGTGGTGGCCTGGATGAGATTGTTCACCAGCTTGAGGGCGTCCTTTTCGTCCCGGATATAGCGGAAGGGGTTATAGCCGTCGCTCTCCTCCAGGTTGACCAGATTCAGCACACGGATGTCATAGCCCTGGCTTTTGAGGTAGCCCCCGGTGGCCAGCAGCACCTCCGATTTGGGGTCGGTGATGACATAGTTGGTGTTGGCCTCCAGGATGTTGGGCTTCACATAGCTGCGGGTCTTGGCCGCTCCGCTGCCGCCGATGACCAGCACGTTGAGGGAGCGGCGGTGCTTGTGGGTGTCCAGCCCCAGTCGGACATTTCGGGTCAGCAGCTTGTTCTGCTTTTGGCAGAACTGGGCGTTGACCTGCTGGGGTGTGGCCCAGGCAGCCGAGCCGTGTTCCGCGCCGTCCCGCCTGCGGCCCTGCTCCGCGCTGTGCAGGGCCAGGGCCATGACATAGGCGCCAGTGCAGGCCAGGATGGTCAGCAGACTCTTGTCTGTCCAGCGTACCGCCCAGGGGTGCCGGAGGGCATCGGTCAGCTTGGCGATGATCTCCGGCAGCCCGCCCCCCAGGGACTGGGCCAGGAGGAGCGCGCCCCAGACCACGGGGATATACAGGAACAGGCAGACCAGCAGGCCACCTGACTTGGCGGATGGTTTCAATGCGATATCACCTCCGAACTACAGAAGCGGCCCCAGGGCAGTTGCCCCGGAGCCGCTTCTGTGTGGTCATTTCGTTTTCTGCTTGGGTTTGGTCCGGGTCCTCTCTCTGGCCGGAGCGGGCTGCTTGCGCATCTGCTCCCGATACCCCTTAAGCCGTTCCTCCACCGAGGGCCGGTCACTGGTCGTCCTCGTATCCGCGCTCTTGCTGGGTGTAGAGGAGCTGGGTCCTGTATCGGGCGAGTCTCGTTCCGACCGAGAACCTTTTTTTGGCGTGTCCGCCTGACGCTGGCCCTCCGGGGCGTCCTGGCGCTCCTGCTGGGACCGTTCCTGGGGGCGCTCGTCCTGCCCCTGCCGCTCCCGCGGAGCCTTCTGGGGGCCGGAAACCGTCTGCTCCCGGCTGGCCGTCTGGGTCAGCAGCCGCTCAAAGATCTGGTTGGCCCGGTCCAGCTCGGTCACCGGCAGGATCACATCCACCAGCTTGCCCCGGTCATCTCTGTCCCGAACTGCGCTGAACAGGAGTTTCTGTTTTCTGGCCAGCTTTTCAAACTGGCGATACTGCTCCGGGGTCATGGGGAACTGGCGCAGGTCTCGGGTCTCCCGGAGCATTTTCCCCAGATTGACCTTTCCGGAGATCTGCTTGTGGTTCCTGGCCAGGGCCAGGGAAAGGGCCAGCAGGTTCTTCAGGGCCGATCCGGTCAGCCGAACAGTCACTTCCGTCCCGGACAGCAACATCCGTACCATCTGGTCAGCCGCTTCACCGCCGCCTACATTCATCTCGGTTCACCTCCTTCTCCGGCTCCATCGTAGGTTGAATGGTTTTCGCTATCTTAGGCACCTCCTTCTGGATCTCCCGGCACAGGGCCAGCTTCTGGCGCTCCTGTCGGATCTGCCGGTTCACCTCGGCCAGCTGCTGGTACACCTCCGCCTTTTCCCGGAGCAGCGGTTCTCTGGGGTAGCCCTCCAGCCGGGCGACAGCGTCCAGGTAGCGGCCAAACTGCTCCTCCATGCCGGATATGCCATCCTCATAGAGCCGCCTGGTCACGGCCAGGGCCTCCACATCCGCCAGGGCCGTATACAGCGCCTGCCGTTTCTTTTTCCGCACATTGAGGATGGTGCGCTGCTTGGTCAGGTCGGCCAGCGTCTCCTCTGTGCGGGTCAGAAAGGCCCCCATGTCCTCCGGGGTGGCGATCCCGTTGTCCCGCAGAAAGTGGAACTGTTTTTGATACCGCTCCGCCTGGGCTGCGGCCTGCCGGAGCCGGGGCGTCATACGAGGCGGATACTGCCGCTGTCCCGCCTTGCCCAGCAGGTAGAGGTAATGGACATACAGCGCCAGAAAGCCCCTGTACTTGGGATGGGGCCGGAAGGGGTGGTAGGCCGGCCGGGGAATGACCGCGGGCCGTAGGCCCTGGTCGATGGCGGACAGCTCCCCCTGGATGGCGGAGCGGATGCCCTCCTCGGTGTACCGTGGGTCCTTCCTGCCGGGGACGAGGAACCGCTCCTGGCCCCGGAGACGGAAGCCCAGGCGGCTGCCGTGTCTGATCTCCCAGCCCTTGTGTTCCATGAGCAGGAAGAAGTGGCCCAGGTCGTTGGCGTCTTGGATGGCGTCCCGCAGGTCCGCCTCCAGCATGGTGCGGAAGGTGGGCTGTCCCCTGGTCTGCCGGAGCCACTCCGCATAACTGACCGCCCCGGCCCCCTGGCCCTCCAGGATAACGGACAGGCCGTGTTCCCGGCACAGGCGGTCCGAGATGGCCCGGATCTGCCGGTAGTAGCTCTGAGGGCTGCTGTGGTATTTCTCTCCGGTCTCCGCGTTCACCGAGTTGAACAGGATGTGGGCGTGGATGTGGGCCTTGTCCACATGGACGCCGATGACGGCCTGGTAGCCGGGCAGGTGTTCCTCCACCAGTGTCCGGGCGATCTCCAATGCCAGTTCCGGGGATACCTCCCCAGGGCGGAAGGACTGGATCATGTGGTAATACTGCACGCCGCCCTCCTTGCTGTACTGCGCCTTGGTCTCCATCATCTGTTGCAGCTCCCGGCCAGGGTCACAGCCGTGATGGGCGGTGAGGATCTGCTCCTGGGTCTTGTCCCCGTTGAGGACATAGCGGATGCCCACATCCAGCCGCCCCTTCCGGGCCAGGATCTTGGTGATGGCCATTACTTCTTCGCCACCTCATACATCAGTTCATAGACCTGATCCAGCAGGTACAGGCCCCGCTTGGCGTCCTCCGCCCTGGCGATGCCGGCGTTGACGCTGCGGGCGATCTGGTTGATGTTATTGCCGATGTGGTGGATCTCGGTGCGCAGGGCGCGGATCTCCTGGGAGGGACGGGCTTTGACCTCCCGCCCCAAAATGAGGCGGCGGAGGTAGGCTGTCTTGGAAAGTCCGCAGCTGCGGGCATCCCGTTCCAGCCGCTCTTTTTCCTCCGCGGACAGTCTCAGGCATATCTCATATTTCTTAGGCATCGTCACTCCTCTCCGGCCTATGGCCGCTGGTTTCCGCCCGCAGGCGGCATAGGGGTCAGGGGCAGCGCCCCTGCAAGCGCGCAAAAGATATCTTTGCGCTATGCTTGCGCCGTCGCCGCCTGGGGGCGGCATCGGATCCGGCCCCGGTGGGGCCGCGTCTCAAGAGGGAACCGCCTCACCGCTCCTGCTGCCGGCAGCTTCGCTTGGGCTGTTCGGCAAATCGCTCTACCGGTACCCCGGCAAGGTCCAGGCTGGACTTGTCTTTCACCTCCGCCGCGTACCGTGCGTAGTGGTACCCTTCACAGTTGACCAGTATTCCACCCTGGATGCTGTCGGTCGTCACCAGCAAGCAGCGTTCTACGCCATTCAAATCGCAGTAGGTGCGTTCCCTGTCCGAGGCCAGGAACGGCATATCCTCGCTTATATGGGTCAGGAAGTGCTGATACTGCGTGGCGGTGAGCTGGATGACCTTCAGGACATCCACCCGGACCTCCTGTTTCCGCCGATCCTCCCGCAGATCCTCCAGACCGCCGGGCTTTCGGCAGAAGTATGTGTGGATCATTGAGCGTGCCATACTCTCTCCTTTCTTCGGTGGGTGTCATGTACAGACACCCTGATTGTCTGGGAACACGCAAAAAAGCAGGGGCAGGGTGTCAATACATGACACCCTGCCCCTGGCCGTCCGTAAACAATAAACGGCAGGGCATATACACAAAATGCCCTGCCGTTTAGGATCATCGTTCCTGTGAATATGGTTTTTTGCGCTGCTTCGATGGTCTGACCGTGTTCCGTGGTCTCGGCTCCACCTCGTTCTCCGGGGCTGGTGACAGCGCGAACCCGTCCAGTTCAATGTCCAGAGGTCTGGATGCCTCCTCCAGCATTTGTTTCAAGCTGTGCTGCGCGCCAATGTTGGTCACATCGATCTCATTGACGCACCGGCTCAACCAGGGAAAGGCGCTCGCCAGCCGTTCTATCAGGTCAACCACATCCACGGTGGTCAGCTTGTCGATGGAGGTATACACAGAATACTGCCGATGCTCAAAGCCGTTGGCCGTCATGAAGCGTTGGATGTCCTGATACGCCTTTTTATAGTACTGCGCATTCTGTGGCGGCTCCTGATGGGGGTAGTGCCGCTTCAACGATCCCTGGCGCAGATCGAAGGTGATCTGCTTGCGGCTTCCGCTGTTTGCCATACTCAGGCCGTGGTCCGTCCCCGTACCTTCCACGCCTGGGACAGCACATCTTCCGATGAACCATCGTCATCATGCCAGGTGCAGGAGGAGGCAAACAGGGTGAACCACTCGCTCCGGAGCAGCGCCATCAGGATGGCCCACATACCGGAGAAATCATTTTCTCTGCCATTGTCCATGAAGGACAGCGTTTCGCCGTCCTCCACACAGCGCAGGCCCTTGGCCGCAAAGTGCTGCTTGATCGTCTGATGTACGGCATCTACCGTATAGCCCTGCCGTTCCACCTTGGCCCGGTCAAAGGTGAAATCAACTTTCATCCCTTCCCCCTCCCATTCATGTGTTTTTCTTCATTATACCGTCTCATGGTGGCTTTATCAAGGAAAATCGGCCGCCACCTCCTTCCCGGTTTGCCCCAGCAGATCCTCCTCGCCGTCCTCATCCTCCCAGACGAAGGAGGACGCGCAGTCCAGGAACCACCGGCTGCGCAGCAGGGCGAGGATGATCTCCCACATACAGGCGAAGTCATCCCCGTGGCCCTTGTCCGTGAACACCAGCACATCCCCCTCAGAGACGCAGGGAAGGTCGTGGGCGGCAAACAGGTCCTTCACCGCCTGCCGCATCTGTTCCGCTGTGCAGCCTTTCCGCTCCGCGGCGGCGCTGTCAAAGGAAAGTTTTACGTTCATGTGGCACCTCCTTGCTTTTTGGTAGCCCACATCATACCCTATCGCCCCGGAAATATCCAGATAAATCGGCAGACAGTGCAGTTTCACGCCGCCTGTGCCAGCTCCTGCTCGATCCGCTCCCTGGCACGGCGGGCATACTCCTCGGTGACCTCGATGCCGGTGGCGGTGTAGCCCTCCAGGACGGCGGCCAGCACCGTGGTGCCGCTGCCGGCGAAGGGGTCCAGGATGTGGCCCCCCGGCTCCGCGATCTTCACCACATCCCGCATGAGCTGGAGGGGCTTTTCGGTCAGGTGGATGCGGTTCTGGGGGTTGCCGTTCTTGAACACACCGGGCAGACAGGGCACCGGGCGGCTCAGGGGCATATCCCCGTTGGAACCCCAGACGATGTACTCCGCCTGCTGGCGGAACCGGCCCTTCTGGGGGCGGCTGTTGCCTTTGTCCCAGACAGCGGTGCCCCGCCAGATCCACCCCGCCCACTGGAGGGCGTCGGTGGCGGCGGGGAGCTGCCGCCAGTCGATGAACATACACACCGGCGCTCCGGGCTTGCACAGCTTCCGGGCCTCATGCAGCCACTCCGCCGCCCAGCGGGTCCAGGAACGCTGGTCCTTGGCGTCCCCCTCGAAGGGAGGGGGCGCGTTCTCTCCCATGCTGGAATACTTGGCCGTGGTGGACTTGTTCTTCTCCGCCTGGGTGCGTCCCCCGGAGGCGTAGGGCGGGTCGGTGATGACGGCGTCGAAGGTGCCTGGGGCAAAGCCCTCCAGCACCTTCAGGGCGTCCCCCTGGATGATGTTCCACTTGCCGCTCATGTTATCGCTCATGGGCATCCCTCGTTTCTTTCTTTTTATTGGATCTCTGCTGGGTGGGCGGAGGCGTCAGCTCCGTCTCCACATACTCGCTGATGATGTTCAGCGCCTGCTCATAGCTGCCGCTGGCGGTCACCCGCTGGAACATCTCGTCCGCCTGCTCCTTCATCCCAGCCTGTTTCAGCAGAGCGGAGGCCCGGCCCAGAATGGCGAAGATGTTCCCGTCCTGGCCCAGCAGCTCCATTTTGGGGCGCTGGGGCCGCCGCTCCTGGACAAACCCGCCCAGGCGGTTGGGGACATAGTCACTGAGCCAGGTCCCGCCAAACTGTCCGTGGGTCTGGAGCCGCCACATGGCCAGCTTGCCCACATCCAGCTGCACTCCCTCAAAGGGGAACAGCAGGTTGGTCAGGCCGTCATGCTGGAATACTGACACAGACTCGAATCTGCTGCTCTCCTGCAGAATACCGGCCTCGGTGAACAGACCGTTGATGCCGTCCACCCACTCCTGGATGTCACCGCCGCAGCCCTGGAGGATGAGGCCCTCCAGGTCCTCCATCTGCCGCAGGTCATCCGCGGTGATCGTCTTGATCTCTGCCATCTCTGCCTCCTATCTGGCCTGCCCCTGTCTGGAGCGGCTCTTTGTCTTTTTGATCGCCGGCTGCTCTGTCTTGACCGGGATGCCAAGTTCCTCCGCTCTGCGGATCTCTGCCTGCATCCCAGGTGTTTGGGCAGCGCCGTACACATTGACCTGCTGGCAGGTTTCCACCAGCCGCAGGCCCATCTCCCGCGCCGCCTGGTCCTGGACGGGGGCCTCCGGGTCAGCGATAGGTGGGAACATGAGGTGGGGGCAGACGGGAACATCCCCGGCCTGGAACACCTCCCGCGCCTTTTCCTTGGCGAACGCGATGTTTCTCTCCACATCTCCCCGCAGGGGAGCGCAGATGTAGACCAGCCTGGGGCCATTTCTGGTGCGCTCCAGAGCCCGGTCCCGGAACACATCCAGATAGCTTCCGGCTGCCTGCCGGAGCTTCTGGTAATCTGCCTGGGTCGGATGGAAGGCATACCAATCGACACTGTTGCCGTCCACCCAGATATGGGGATCGACTCCGTCTCGCAGGTAGGGATTGTTGGGGACCTTCTGTCTGCCCCAGACCTCCTTCAGGCGCAGGGTCAATTTGTCCACCACACCCAAATCGCTGTCCAGCAGGGTCAGACGGAGGGCCGTGTAGTGATCCGCATAGCCCATCGTCACAAATTCAGCCCGCACCTGTCTGCCTGCATCAAGGTTTCCCAAACAGGTGCGGCCCACAAAGACGGGATCGTGGATGATCTCCCCATCCCCAAACAGTTTCCGCAGCTCCTGCTCAAAGAAATTACTCACCGCTCCACCCCTTTCGTCCGCTTCTGCGCCCGCTGGGGCGTCGGCTTCTGCGACCCCAGCACATCCCTGGATGAGTCCCGGTTGACGGAGCGGCTCTGGCCGTTGATGACCAGGATGTCCGGGGTGTCATTGTAGATGCCCTCGCCGCTGATGATCACGGTGCCGCCGATCAGCCGCACACCGCCGGACACATTTCCGTAGACAGAACAGTGGCCGGAGAGGATGGGGACATGGCCTGTCTCCGTGGACTGGCGGACGATGGCGCACCCGGACACCCTGGCGTGGTCATTGAGGACGGCGCCGCGCACATAGGCCCCATCCTCCACCCGGCTGTGGCCCTTCATCACGGCATTGTGGGAGATATAGCCGTCATCACAGACAATGGCCTCATCCTGGAGGATGGCGCCCCGATCCACATAGCCATCGTTGCAGCAGATGGCGTCATCGTAGATCCAGGCGTTGTCCCCCGGCTCGAAGGACAGGTTGTGTTCGCTCTCCACGAAGCCGCCCAGGTCCCCGGCCCGGACTCCCGGTCTGATGTCCCGCAGGGCGCGGATGCGGTGCAGGAAGGGGTATTTCTCATGGGCGATGTCGGTGATCTCATACTTCTCGTTGTTCATTGGTCTCACTCCTTTTTCTTTTATGCAGCCTTTTTGCAGGCGTCCTTCTGTCGGAACAGGGCATCAATGTCAGAGAAGCGCCGTTTTCGGTCAAATTTCTCGGACACCTTCCCCGGCAATGCCTGCAGCTCCAGCATCCGGCCCCAGAGGTCCGGGTGGCAGTCATACAGGTGGCGTAGCTCCCTCTGTTTGGCGTTGGGGCAGAACCAACAGCCGCCCCGGTCGGTAAATTCATAGACAGGCGAAAGGAGCCCTGCCGTCTGGCAGAGCTCCTTGGCATCCTGTTCTGTGAAGTGGTATTTCTCCAGCAGGGAAACTTTCTTGCCCTCCTGAAGCCGCAGCAGCCGTGTCTGCTCGTCCTGGGCGATACCGATGTAGTGGACGGTGTCTGGGGGCAGCGTTTTCTGGTACCGCTCAATGGGCCGCAGCTTGCAGTCCCTCTGGACATAGCACTTCCCGCACACCGGGAAGGAACGCAGCAGCCCCTTCTTCGGCCCCCGCGTGACCTGTCCGGTGAACAGATCCACATAGGTCTTGTCGCCCCGCAGAACGGTCACTTTGACCCCCATCCGCTCCAGGGCCGGGATGCCCTTGGTGTAAATAAAGTCCCGGTGCTCCGGGACTTCTCCTGAGATGCCTTTGTCAAACATCACTTCGCAGTAGATGGCCTCGTCCAGAGGCTCTCCATGCTTCCTGGCCAATAAGATGGTGGCAAGGCTGTCCTTGCCAAAGGAACAGGAAGCGATGTATCTCACCGGCTGGATACACCCGCTTCCTTGGCCCTGCACACATTCCACAGCAGGTCGGCCCGGTCGCACCGCTCCCAGGGGGCGTCCTGGTGGGTGAAGTGGCCGTAGTTGCTGTACCGGGCGAAAATGGGCTTGTCCAGGCCCAGGGTGCGGATCATCCCGGCGGGCGTCAGATCAAACACCTGCCGCACCGCCTGTTCCAGCACATCGTCGCCGTACTCGCCGCTGCCGTGGGTGTCGATGTCAACGGCCACCGGCTCCGCCTTTCCGATGGCGTAGGCGAGGCTCACCGTACACACCTCCGCCAGACCAGCCGCCACGATGTTTTTGGCGATGTAACGGGCCATGTACGCCCCGCTTCGATCCACCTTACTTCCGTCCTTCCCGGACAGCGCCCCGCCGCCGTGGGGGGCAAGGCCGCCGTAGGTATCCACCATGAGCTTGCGGCCTGTCAGCCCGGTATCCGCCTCGAAGCCGCCCTGCACAAAGCGGCCGGAGGGATTGATGAGGATCTCCGTCTCCTCGTCCGGAGGCAGCGCACGCAGGGCGGGCTGGATGACCTGCTCCCGGATCTCCTGCCGCAGCTCCTCCACATCCTTGCCGGCATCGTGCTGGCAGGAGACCACCACGCTGGCGATCCGGCTGGGCAGGCCGAACACATACTCCACAGACACCTGGGCCTTGCCGTCCGGCCCCAGGCCCTGGATGCGCCCATCCATGCGGGCGTAGGTCAGCAGCCGGGTCAGCCGGTGGGCCAGGACAACGGGCAGGGGCAGGAGTTCCTCCGTCTCCGAACAGGCATAGCCGTACAGGATGCCCTGGTCCCCGGCCCCGGTCTGGCGCTCCTGGTCAACGGCCCCGGCGATGTCGGGACTCTGATCGTGGGTGATGACCTCCACCTCGTAGTCCAGGCCGGGATACCCCGCCTCCCGCACCGTCTGGCAGACGATGGCGGGGATGTCGGGCAGCTCCTGGGCGGTGATCTCGCCCGCCACCAGGAGCTTGCCCGCCGTGGCCATGACCTCACAGGCCACACGCGCGCCGGGGTCGTGGGTCAGACAGGCATCCAGGACGGTATCCGCGATGGTGTCGCACAGCTTGTCCGGGTGGCCCTCGGTGACCGACTCGGCGGTCAGGATGTACTTATCTCTCATGGGTGGTCCTCCTTTGGGGTGTGTTTTTCTCTTTTTTCGGCGCCGATATGACCATGACGCTGTCGAATATGGCCTTGTATTTCTGGACCTGCTCGTCCGTCAGGGAGGCAAAGTCCTCCGCACCCAGGCCGGCCACAAAAAAGGTGCCACAGATGATGTCGTAGGGCAGGCCATGTTCGTCCAACAGCGGTCGGTTGAAGGGCAGGCACAGATTCTTTCCCTCCTCATTGCAGACCACGGCCACAGGGTCCTCAAAGGGATATACGGCCTGGATATAGCCGCCTACCAGGGCCTGCATCTCCTCCAGACCGCCGATTTCCTTGGCGTAGCACTCCTTCAGCGGTTCTACTACCAAAACCTTCATGCGCGTTCACCTCCATGCTCGTTATCGCTCATGCTGTTTCCCCGTTTTCCGTTTCATATAAGCGAAGGCTTTGCGGTTGATCTGCGCAGTCTCCCGCTCTACTTCCTGGACACAGTGCTGCCACGCCGCTTTCAGCGCGTGAACAGGGAGGCTGTTCTGCCGGTAGCCCTCCAGAATACCGTTATAATAGGGTTCCGTAGGCAGCATCGGCTCCCGGAACCGCTCATCCATGATGTAGGCCATCACGGGCAGTTCCTGCCCCAAGCCATCCCGGACCGTCACAGTCCGCTTATCGTAAAAGCGGGGATACCCTTCGTACATATCCAGGGAGCGTTCGCACTCCGGCGTAATGCTCCACAGCAGGCCGTGGACCTTTCCGCCCTCCTTGGGCGCGATGGTGGCGAAACCGCCCCGCCGGAACAGCAGCTCATAGTTTTCCAGCGCCACCGGCCCCACCACTGTGGCGTCTGGGCAGCGATAGTCCATCTGGTACAGGTTGATATTGCTGCCATAGGCGAAGTACAGTCTGTCAGCCATTCTCCAGCACCTCCAGCGCGCCGATCTTGGCCAGGGCCGCGAACATGGTCCGGGCCTGGGCCTCCACGCCCCGATCCGGCAGGACGCACTCCATCTCCGTCATGCGGATGAAGTTGGCCCGGAGCTGCCAGATGTAGCTCTCGGTGTCCGGGTATTCCGTGGGGTCGAAGGCGGCCATACGGAGCTGGTCCATGATCTCCGTCCCGGTCCCCTCGTAGTTCCTCTCCTCAATTCGTATTTTCAATGGTTTCACCTCTCTGATTGTCGGTTTCTCCGCCTTTGGTTGACTTCATAGCTGTCCTTGTCATGTCTCCAGGCCCGGTCGCCATCCAGGTTGGCCAGCAGATGATCCCTGGTGTGCTTGAACTCATCACCGTTCAGTCCCAGCCGTACCAGCCACACCCGGAAGGTAAACAGCTCGTTGTCGCTGTGGGTCTTGCGCATGACAGTGCTGCGCTGGGCGATGGCTTGGGCGGAGATGGCGAGGCACAGGTTCACATAGGCGGCTACCTTCCCGGCGTGAAGGGTGGAATTGAAGCAGCGCCATTCGACGGTGCCGCGGTAAAAAACGGAGTGGAGATTCAGCGCATAATAGCGCGTCCAGTTGTAGTGCTGCGTTTTACTCACATTGCCCTCATACCAGATCTGCTCCAGCTGTGTGAGGTCAGTGGTCTCCTCTGAAGACAACCGTCTGGCCTTTTGCAGCATAGGTTCCCGCACTTTTTTGCAATAAGCCTCCACCCGTTCCGGGTTCACCTTCAATGCGTTGAATAAGATATCTTCCTTGGAGTACATGATCCCGATGAGATTCTTCAGGCTCTGGCGGTTGTGGTTGGCGGCGTCCACATGGACATGGATGCCGCAGGTTCGGTTTACTTTGGCTCCGGCGTGGCGGACCTGCCGTACACATTCCTGGAGCTTTGGCAGCTCGGCGTAGGTCAGTTTGGGCGTGACCATTTCCACGGCATACAGCCTGCTTGCAATGTGTGTATAACCATTTTCATCCCGTTTTTCTGTCTCAATGCTGCTATCGTACATCAGTCTCCATTCTTTTCCGTCCGTATCGGTGACATACCAGCTGTCATAGTGGTCGGAACCATGCCGTGGCTCAGTCCCAAAATAGGCTGCCAATGCCTGGGCCGCCTGTTTACGGGTGATGCCTGTCATCTCCACCTCCACGCCGAAGCACTGGTCCTTGATGCCAATTTCGCTCATGCCGCGGCATCCTCCTTTCGGAGTTCATCATCCACCGCCCTGATCCGCCTGCCGATGGCCTCGATGACATTGACCGTCACGCCGTTGCCCGCCTGCTTATATGCCTGGGCATCCGAGGTGATGGCCAGGATCTTGTCGATCTGCCCGTCCTCGAACCCCTGGAGGCGGAAACACTCCCTGGGCATCAGGCGCCGGATACGGCCCCCGCGCTCCACAATGCCCTGGATGCTGCTGGTCTCCAGTGTGTGGGCGATGTCGCGCCCCACACGCCCCCGCCGGGTATTGCTCCCGGCGTAGCCCAGGTCCACCGTGTCCCCGGGGTAGGCCGCTTTCCAGCCCTTTTTGGTGGCCTCCTTAATGAGCAGCACCCCAGAGCGTTCTCTGGGGTGCGTGGAGAGGGTGGTCTGCCCATAGCGGGCGGTGAGACAGCGGGCCTTGTCTGTCCTCTGTGGCGCCCCCGCGCTCAGATCCACGAAGGGGGCTGCCGGCGGGACCAGGTACAGCCCCGTCTTACCACCCACGCCTCCAGCTCCTGCCGTCTGGGTACAGGCTATTCCTTCCGGGTCATAGACTCTCGATCCCTGCGGCCCACCGAGGATTTGTATAAGAGCTTTTCCGTCTGTTCCGAAGACAGGAAGTATTTTTCCGGCGCATCGGGGATCAAGATAGCAGATAAAGAACAGCCGTTTCCGTGACTGGGGGACGTGGAAATTGGCGCTGTTAAGCACAGTCCATTCGACATGATACCCCAGGTCATCCAGCGCGGAGAGGATGACAGCAAACGTCCTCCCCTGGTCATGCGTGAGCAGGCCGGGAACATTTTCAAGCAGCAGATACGCAGGTCTCCGGGCTTCAACCAGTCGGGCAATTTCAAAGAAGAGAGTGCCTCTGGCGTCAGCAAAGCCCCGTCTTTTGCCAGCGTTAGAAAATGCCTGGCAGGGGAATCCTCCGCACAGGAGGTCGAACGGGGGCAGTTCGTCGGGGTCAATGGCTCTCGCGTCTGGATAGTATCGCTCCTCCTCTCGGATGTCGTGGATGGCGCGGTAGCTGGCTTCGGCGTACTTGTCGATCTCGCAGTGCCCAACGCACTGGAAGCCGCCCACACGGGTCAATCCGGCCCGGAAACCGCCCACCCCGGCAAACATATCAAAATATCGGATCAGATCATATCATCTCCCTCCTGGAGCGCGCGCAAAAAGCCGAGGACGCTGTCATCAACATCCCCGGCTTGTGACTCTGGTTCGGTTTTCATTTGGATATCCCGCAGCTCATCCCGGATCAGCCTGCGGATGGCGGAGAGCAGGACATCCTGCTCCTGGGCCTTGCAGACCATCCGGCACACCGCGTCGGTCCGCTGCCCCGCGGGGATGGCCCGCAGGATGTGCCACGCCTCCCGCTGCTGGGGTGAGGCCAGGGAGAAGGAGAGGTTCAGCCGCCGTTTTTCAGCCATCCTGTCCGCTCCGTTCTCCCCGCGACATCTGGGCCGCGAGGCGCTCGTAGCCCCTGGCGTTCAGGCATACGTCATCCAGGATAAAAGGCCGGAAAAGGCCCTCCACGGCCCCGCTGTGCCGCTTCAGCAGGGCGGCCCCGCCGCCCAGGAATACCGTGGGCATGGCCCGCACGTCCAGGCCGCTCTCCAGGATGGCGGAGAGCAGTTCCCGCACATACTTGTCCACCTGGGCGTGGATGACGGCCCGGACGCGCTCGTCCATGCTGGCCGCGTCGCCCCGCAGGACGCTTTCGATCTGGGGTGCGGTCAGTGAGAGGGCAAACAGCCGCCGCACCTGCTCCCCGATCTCATCCACACAGCGGATCATGCCCAGCTCCAGGCTGCGGCAGGTGGCGGCGTTGGGGATGCGCCGGTCCAGACGCATCAGATCCACTGTCCAGCCTCCAATGTCCGCCACGATGACGGAGGGTTCGTCCAGCAGCTCCGTCTGGGTCAGGGCGGCGGCATAGCCCTGGGGGAACAGGGACACCTGCCGGACGGTGATGGTGTAGCCCCTGCCCCCGTAGCGGAAGGAGACGGGGCGGCCCTCCCGGTACAGGTAGTCCCGGAAGGATTTCTTGTCCCTGCCAAAGCTGGTCAGGGGCAGGCCCGCCGCCAGATGGATGTCCGCCGTGGTCTCCACGCTCCGGTGGTCCAGCTCCCTGGCGATGGCGGCCAGGGTCAGGAGGTAGTAGTCCTCCGTCCGTGTCTTGTCCTTCTGGAGCGGCTGACGGCCGCTGCCCACCACATAGAACCGCCCGCCGTACTCCAGCACATCCTTCTGGGTGTAGGGTTCATGCTCGTACTCCACCAGTCCGGTGGGGAACGCGCAGTGGGTGGTTTTCATGGCCGCGTAGCCGTGGTCCACGCCGATCATAATGGGTCCGCTCATCTGGCATCACCTTGATCCTTTCTCACTTTTTGCTTTTCTGGTTGGGGCGCCGGTTTCCCCAGGCCCATACGCTCCAGGGCTTTGGCATAGAGCTGCCGCGCGAATGCCTGGTACTCCGGGGTGGAGGTGTCCACCTCCCGCAGGATGGCCCGCTCATAGGTGGTCCCAGGCACGACCTCCCAGGAGACGGCCCCGAAATGGGCGGCGGTGAGGTAGCGCAGGAGCGTATGGCCGTTGGCCAGTTCAAACTGGCCGCGGGCGTCCTCGTAGGGGAACACCTCCCACAGATATGGGATGCCGGCGATCTCCTGGGCCGCGTAGAACAGGCGAAAACCCTCCGGGTCCAGCCGGGGTGCGGCCCGCGCATAGCGCGCCCGGAGGGTATCAGTGGTATCCAATGTACTCACAGTATCTTCCGACCTCCCAGCTTAAAGTTCCCGGCCAGCCGGTCCAGCACACGGACACGGCGGCGCACCTTGCCCGCGGAGTCGTCCAGGCCGTTCATCTGGCTTTGGATGCGGTGGCGGATGGCTTTGAGGATCTGCTGGTCGCTGCAGCACTCCACCACGATGTACTCGCTGCCCCGGGCCAGCACCTCACGGCGGCCCTCCTCATCCCGGATGCTGGCCATGAGCCGCTGGCCCAGCCGCTTCCGGTAGCTGTCCTGGAGCCGCTCCGCGTCCGCCTCCACGCCGTGTTTCTTCAAAATGGCGGCGATCTCATCAGCGCCGATCCGCAGCTCTGTTCCCAGCTTTTCCAAAATCTCCATCTCCGCCGCCAGGGGCAGGAGCGGCTTGCCGGGAGGCCCTGCCCCGTGGATGGGTCTCTGCTTGCTCAACGCGCCGCCTCCTTCCTGTGATGGGTCGGTTGGGGGTTCTCCCGGCGGTCCAGGGCGGCGATCCGCGCCTCCTCCGGGCAATAGACATACAGACCGCGGACAGCACAAGCCCCCGCCGGGTCAAACCCGGCAGGGGTATCCTCCAGACTGGATGCCACCATAACGGTCCGCCTGCGCTGGTCCTGCCGGGAGATGTAGTGGTAGTGCTGGCCTCCGTCCCGCACGATCCGGATGCCGGCAGGTTCGCCGCGCGCCTTGGCATAGGCGGCCACCGCCGCCTTTTCCTGGACAAACGCAGGGACGAAACCCTGTTGCAGCTCCGGGCCGAGCCGGTTCACATACAGCAGCATTTCCCGAATGTTTCGACAGCCGAACTCCGGCGAATCGTATCCGTACCGCGCGGTGTACAGCGTCCATTTATACGGTTCATGGGGGCTGTCCTGGACCACCGAAAAGCCTTTCCCGTCATGGGACGCAGACAGCGGCGTAAAGGTGACGTGGTCGTACAGCGGGCCGGACAGGGGACAGTTGTTTTTGAACCAGACATAGTAATTGTCCAGGATGAAGGGGTCCCGGACTCCCATGACGATCCTGCCGATCTTCTTCAGCCGTCCTGCCAGAGCATGGTCCTGGCAGAACCAGTCGGACCAGCCGGCGGTACATTGGGTGTACAGGTCCGGGGCAGAAAAGGCCCCGGACTGAAACTGCTCCTGCCATTGGCGGACAGACAGCTTAGGTTCCTCCATCCGCAACACCTCCCTCCAGCATGGTCTCCAGGATGCTGGCGATGGCGGCGAACACCTCCGCCAGTTCACGGGCCTCCTTGATGTTGTCCTCCATCTCCTCCTGGGTCATACGGGTACACTCCGCCCAGAGCCGCACATTTTCCTCCGTGGGGGTCAGCAGGACGGCTTTTTCAAACGCTTTGCAGAACAGCCCCGCGACCTTGTGCCTGCGGGCCGAGTCCTCGTCCCCCTGGCGGATCTCCTTTTTCGCCTTTTCCAGCTCCACCGCCAGGGCCGCGGCCTCCTCCCGCCGCTCCTCCGGCAGCTCCCGCACCTGACGGGTGATGTTGTGGCCCTGGTGGATGGACAGGTCCCTGCTGTCCAGGGCCTCCTTCACAGCGGGCGGGGCGTATTCCTCGATCTGCATCACCTTGCCCATGGTGCGCTCGCCCAGGCCAACGCTCTCCGCCAGCTCTTTGCGGGTATCAATGGGAGGAATCGGGTTCGGCAATGTTGCCAAACCCGATTTTGCGCCCTCGCTTTTCTGATCTCCGCCCCCCGCGGACATATTGGCTCTGGCCCTGGCTTCAATGTCCGGTTTCAGCTTCAGGGCGATCTTGCCCAGCTCCCACTTGTCCAGGTTCCGGCGGGCCTTTTGGGTATCCAGCGCCCACCGCTTGGCCTCCAGCAGATCCGCAAACGAGAACACGGCCATGTCATAGGGAATGCCATGCTGTTGGCACAGCTTCTGGCGGTTGTGGCCGTCAATGATGACCATGTCCTCATTGACGATGACCGGGGCGTAGCAGCCGTTGGCCAGGAGGTCCGCCTCCAGCGCGGCCAACTGCTCCCCCGTCAGCGGGGGGAGCAGTTGGACCATCTCGGGCAGCACCGTGGGGGTGCGCTCCGCGCTGCTGTATCGGATGCCGGTGTTTTTCATCAGGCGGCGGCATCGACAGCGGCGGCGGCCTCCTCCACCTTCCGGGGGGAGAGGAACTCCACCTCCGTGGCCTTGATGAGAAAACCGGGCTGGCGGTCGGGGTCGTCCGCGAAGGAGATGGTCTCGAAGTCGCCGGAGGCCGCCAGCTTGCAGCCCTTCCAGGCAAACTCCGCGCACCGCTCCGCCAGGGGGCCGCGGACCTTGATGGAGATGAAGTCGGTGAGGCGGTTGCCGTCCCGGTCCCGGTAGTGCCGATCCGAGGCGATGCGGAGGATGGCGTAGGGCTTGCCGGTGGTCTCGTTCACCTTCAGTTCCACATCGTTGGTGAGGTTTCCGATGGCAGTGATCTTCAACATGGTTTTTTCTCCTTTTCAGTTGGATTTAATAGATGTTCCTGTGGGGAGGCCCCCGGAAGGGCCTCCCCGTGGGGCTCAATAGCCGGTGCGGGGCAGGGGCGTGGGCTTGCCGTAGACGGTGGTCACCCAGCGGGTGACGGCCTGCACCCACTGGCCGTTGTAGACGCCGCCCACATCGGCCACATTCACGAAGCTGCTCCCCGCCGCAAGGCCATTGACCGCCCTGCACTGGAGGGCCGGGGCCTCTACCTGGGCAAAGCCGGCCGGGGCCTGTCCAAACACGAACATGACCTCAGTGACACGCTCGTTGGCGGCCAGGCCCAGGGCTGCGGGGGAGGCGGCCAGGGTGTAGTTCTGGCTGGTGGAGAGGTTGTCCGCCAGAGTGCGGTAGTCCCCGCCGTTCACCCGGTAGGTGATCTTATAGGTGCCGGGGAAATTCCAGGTGCCAGTCACCACCGTCTCCAGCCGCGCCTGGGCGGGCAGGCTGATAGCGATAGGTACTGCGCTGATACAGTCTGTCTTGGATTTCGCGTAATTGTGTTTCGGTTTTTGGGCTGTCGAATTGTTGTGCCATACGCACCGCCTCCCTTCGGAATTGGTGTTTCTGGTTTTAGTCAGGTATGCCTACGGCTTCCTCGACTTCCTGTTCACATACAATCTGCACTGACTATGCCCCTTCGCTCCACCCCCATTACAGGGGCTTCAAAGCTACTACGGGCTGCTGTCCCGTGGATTGGCAGGCCATTTCCTACCTGCGCGGGCGGGTGTGTCATCCCGTTTACATTCTTTGATGTGCCCGTCCACGGTTCCTTTGTTCCCTATGCTTTAGCTTTACATATCGGTTTTAGCCCGTCCCTCTGGCCCGACTGCCATCTTTGGCTGGTGTGAACTTCTGCCAAAGACATTCGACCATTATGGTTTTCTGCTGTTCTCAGCGCGAGAATACCTTGAACAGCGGCAGTACCCCTTTCTGGGGCTGATGGCTGTATAATCATCCTCTACTTTACGAGCCGTACACTCAGGACATTTGTCGGTTGCAACAAGACATACTGGGCATGACCGATTTATAGCCTCCTGCGGGCGCAGCCGTCTCAGACCGCGTTGCCGCTCTTTACCGAGCTTCGCACACACCACATGACACTGTGATATGCACGTCGGAGTCTCAGAGTTTTTGTTACCCTTCACACAGGGTCAGGCAGGTTCTTCCCCTGCCGAATCAAGCATAGAGTTCAGATTTTTTTCGTAAAATCTGCCTTGTTTTATTGCGTATTTCTACGCAGATTGTCAAGGAACAAAGCGCGCTCCCGCCAGTAGAAGCTGTCCAGGCGCACATTGCTGGTATTGCCGATGCGGGAGAACACATACCGCACCGGCTGGCCGCTCATGGCCTCCTTGGGTCCGGTCTTGAGGATGGACACGCCGGTGGTCAGGCTCTTGTTGGTCACCTCGAACTTGACGACCTGCCCGGCGTGTTCCAGATAGGCGGTCAGCTCCTGCTCGTTCACGCCGTAGTTGGCTGGGGCCTTGACCTCCCGGATGGTGTAGCGGGAGAGGGGCAGGGGCTTGGACACCGCCAGCCCCCGGCTGTCACTCCTGATGGTGTCTACCACGTTTCCGGCCTTGTCGTAAATCTCAAAGACCGCGCCCTCCAGCAGCGTCCCGGCGGGCAGGCCGTTGGTTGGGTTGTAGTCGGCGGACTTCTTCACGATCTGAATTTGCCCGGTGATGGGGGTGTTTTCCCATTTTATTTGGGTTGTTTCGCCGCTCTTGACGTAGACGGTGCGCTCCTGGGTGTCGGGGATGTAGCCCTCGTTCTCCAGCTCCCGCAGGTAGTAGCGGCCCGCGGTGAGGTCCTCGAACCGGACGTAGCCCCGGTCATCGGAGGTCTGCTGGTCGATGGGGGTGTGGCCGCTGTCGTAGAGGATGAAGGACACACCGGGGATGCCCTTGCCATCCGCTGTGGAGACCTTATGAATGAGGATGCCGGAGATGGGATCATTGGTCACGGTCAGTTTTGTGGTCTGCCCGTCCTTCACGGTAAAGTAGTGGGGCGCGGCGTCCAGTTGGAAGCCCTCCGCGCTCTCCGTCTCCACGGCGTAGTAGCTGCCGTCCTCCAGGGTCACAAAGACGCTGCCGGTTTTCCCGGTGGTCACGGTGTCCACCAGAGCGTCGTCCGACACCCGGCGAATTTCAAAGGACACGCCGGCCAGCCGCTCCGTCTTGTCCGCGGAACTGACCTTGATGATCTCCACGCCGCCCACGGCGTTGTTGTAGAACCGGAGTGTCTGGGTGTCGTTGGGGTTGATGGTGACGGTCTGGCTCTGGGTGTCCGGGTCGATGGTGAAACCGGGCACGCTCTCCAGCTCCGTCACGATGACGGTGCCGGTGATCCCGGACAGGTTGATCTTCCCTGTGGAGTCGGTGTAGTAGAGACCGTTGCTGGACAGGGTGCCGCCGGCGGCGTCCACATACTGGCCGTTGGCGTACTTGACCTCGAACTTGACCCCCTCCAACGGGACGGTCGTGGTGCCGGTGCGCCCCCACTTTTCGATGACCAGGTTGCCCAGGGGCTTGTTGCGGAACTCCAACGTGACGGTCTGGCCCGCCTTGACGGTGGCCGTCTGGGGCACATCGTCCAGCAGGTAGCCCGGCTTCGCTCTGGTTTCCTTGACCACCAGGGTGGTGCCGGGGTCGATGCCGTCAATGCGGAAAGAACCGGCGCTGTCCGTCACGAACTTGCCGTTGGCATCGCCCACCACGGCGCCGTCCGCAGTGGTCACGAAGAACTCCACATCGCTCAGAGGGCTGTTGTCGGCGCTGGACACCTTCTTGACCAAAAGGGACCCCTTGGGGCTGTTGTCGAAGTAGAGGGTCACAATGTCCTGCTCCTCGCCGGAGACATAGAAGGACTGAGGCGCGCTGTCAATCACATGGCCGCTGTCACTCGCCACTTCCTCGCAGATGTAGTAGCCCTTTTTCAGCCCGGTGACGGTAAAGGAGCCGTTGGCGGAGGTCACATAGGTGCCGATGACGGTGCCGCCGCTGCCGCTGACCTCGCCGCCCAGGTATTTCAGTTGGAACCGGCACCCGGAAATCCCGGCCCCGGTCACGCTGTCCTGCTTGTAGACCACCAGGGCGGAGCGGGGGGTATTGGGAATGATGATGGTCTTTTCCTCGCCGCCATTGACATAGACCTCCGTAATCGGGTCGGCGGGGAGCTGGTAGCCGGGGGCGGGCCTGGTCTCCTCGATCTTCAGCCAGCCGTCCTCGATGGCCTCCAGCACGATCTGGCCCGCTGCGTCCGTCCGGTAGGTCCCCAGGTCCCGAATTTCCCCGGTGGCCATCTTGTTGCTGGCCCAGGTGATGTGGAACTCCGCGTCCTGGATGGGATCGTGGGTGATGGAATTTTCCTTGATAATGGTGACAGAGGGCTTTTTGTGGTTTTCAAAATATACCGTTCTGTCCCGGTTGGGGAACAGGGTGACGAGCTGGCTGGGGGCGTCCGGGAGGTAAGGGGCCGGCACCGACTTCTCGATCACCTCATACACGCCGGGCAGCAGGTTGGAAACGGTGGCGGAGCCGTCCGGCCCGGTCTTGACCTCGGCAACGGAATGGCCGTCCGCGCCACGCACCAGGAACACCGTGTCAGAAATGGGCATGCCCGTGTCGGCGTCCCGTTTCCAGATGGTGAGGTTGGGCCGCTTGTCATTTTGCAGGCAGATTGTAGAATCCTTGCCGGGGAACATCTGCACATGATGCTCTCTGGGGTCCAGAATGTGGTCGGCAACAGTGGCGGTCTCCACCAGAGAATACACCCCAGGCTCCAGCCCCGCCCAGGTGATGGTCCCGTCCGGCCCGGTGGTGCGGTCCAGGTAGTGACCGCCGTCCTCGATCTTCGCCAGCCGGTAGGTGACGCCCGCCAGCGCGGAGCCGTCCGAGCTGGTCTTGGTCAGCGTGAGGGTGGGCTTTTTGCTGTTGGTAAAGACGAACTGGGCCGTCTCGTTGGTTCCCAGGTGGATGATCCGCTGGGGTTCATCGATGACATAGCCAGGACACTCCAGTTCCGTCACGACATAGGCTTTGTTGGCCGGGAGCTTGGAGAGGTCGATGGTCCCATCCGCCCCGGTGGTAAATTCCTCCGGCCCGAAGCTGCCGTCCACCGCTTTGATCTCGAACCTGGCGTTGGGGACGGGCTTAGACAGGTCGGCGCTGTCCACTTTGATTAGGTGGATACCGGGGCGCTTGTCGTTGAAAAACACCCGCTCCACGATGCCCATGCCGGCCTTCAGCTCCACATACTGGGGCGTGGG
Organism: Candidatus Intestinimonas merdavium; assembly: GCA_019115785.1. Lineage (GTDB taxonomy): Bacteria > Bacillota > Clostridia > Oscillospirales > Oscillospiraceae > Intestinimonas > Intestinimonas merdavium. Next base: position 35,003 of record DXCX01000017.1, read on the forward strand.
GTCCAGCAGGTGTTCATCGTCCCCGGTGTGGCGCTCCTCGATGCGGTAGCTGCCCGCGGGCTGGTTGACCAGCAGGATTTCCCCGAACTCGTCCGTTTTGAAGATGCCCAAAGAGACGTTGTCCCGGAAAATCTCGAAAGACACGTTGGGCATGAGGGCCATGGTCTGGCGATCATATTTGACCACCCTGATTCCAGGCAACTCCTCATTGATGATGGTGGTGGTGGATTCCTCCCCGGCCACCACTGCCACGGTCTGGGTGGTATCTGTGGTGGCCACCCAGCCCTCAATGCCGGCCAGCTCCCTGACCTCCCAGCCGCCGGGTTTCAGTTTATCAAACGCCACAACGCCGTTTCGGGTCTGGCCGGTTTTGGTCTCGCCGGTGGCGATGTGTTTGATCTGGATGGTCACGCCGGAGAGGGCGTCGCCGGTGTCGCTCCGCTTCTCCACCCGCAGGGAGCCGTAGGGGGCGTTCCAGAAGGTCAGGGTGGCGGTCTTGTTGTACTCCACATCGGCGTGCTGGGTGGTCACATTGGGGAGCAGATGATATTTGGGCGGGATCTCCTCCGTCACGGTGTAGTGGCCCTCCAGGGTCAGGGGGATGGTGACGGTCCCGTCCGGGCCGGTGGAGAAGGAGCCCACCTTGCGGCCCTCCGGGTCGTAGACGGAGAACACTGCCCCCTCCAGGGGAAGTTCGGTCCCCTCCTCCAGTTTCACGATCTTCAGCGCCGTCTCACCGGGCGGGGGATCGTCCCCACCGGCGTAACTGCTGACGGCGGCCAATTCCATCTGACGGTTGTTGTCCAAATCGCAGATATAATTCTGGAGTTCGCCATATTTGTCCTTTTCCTGGCAGATGGCGTACATGGCCGCGTACTGGGCAACGGATGCGGAGAGGGAGAGCTGGACGTTCCCGCTCTGGCCCTGGATGCTGCCAGCGGGATAGATGACCTTGAACTGGCCGGAGTAGCCGTCCCCGGTGGGCTGTGTGGTGACGGCGTCGATCTCCCGGTCGTCCAGGTCCACGATCTTCGCCCCGACGGGGACGGAGCCGGGGTCGGCAAAGGCCACCGCCACATCGTAGTCGTACACCCAGGTCTCGCTCCAGACCGTGAACACCTGCTGGAAGTAGTCCTCGCCGCCGATGGTCACGGGGTAGGCGGTGGAGCGGTCCGGGGTGACGGTCATCCTGGGTTCCAGCATATAGTTATAGGTGGTGCCCCGCTTGTAGATGTCCTTGGCGGCGGCCAGGATGCGGTTGCCAACGTCCAGCTCGCTCCCGGACAGGCCGGGGGCCACCTTCAGGTTGGCGATGTTCCAGTTGGGCAGCAGGTAGCACCACAGGGCCATCTTGGTGGCGTAGTAGGCCTGGTACTTGTTGTCCAGCTTCAGCTCCCCCAGGGAGCGGTGGGGATAGCCGTTGGAGATGATGCCCACCACCTTGGGGTCGCTGGCCTTTTCCTCCGCCAGATACTTGATGCTCTGGCCGGGGCCTACGGTCTGTGGGACACCCTTGGTATTGGGATTTACGCAGTAGGCCGGGGCCTCCTTCTGCTGGCCGTCATTCCCCTCATAGAGGAAATAGGTGTATTTCTGTTTCCTGACCGCGCCGTTGATGGACAGATAGCCCAGCTCATAGTCGCCGTTGTAGATGTTCACTTCGCCCAGGGCCGCGTCCTCACTGGAGGCCGCCATGGCGGTGGGGAACAAACTCAGCAGCGTCAGCATGGCCAGGAAAACAGACAACAGCCGTTTCTTCATGTCGGTCAATTCCTCCTTTTACGCAAAAATAGCGGCCCCCGGCACAGGTCTGTGTGCCGGGGGCCGCCGTGTCTGGTGTTTATAGGGTTTGCAGGTATGCCAGGTAGTCCAGGGAGCCGGTGAGCAGGAGGGCCATGTCCCCGCGGGTGATGGTCTCGCCCTCCAGCACTTCCGCCGGGGCCAGGCCCAGCTCTTCCGCCTTGTCACAGGCGGTATCGTAGGTCCAGCCCTCCCGTTCCAGGTAGCGGAGCATGATGGTACAGGCCATCTGGGGGCTGACCGGGTCGTTGGGGCCGAACCGCCCGTCCCCGTACCCGGCCACCACGCCCATGGAGGCGCACACGCCCACCGCCACCTGCGCCCACTCCGGGACATCGGAGAAGTTGGTGGTACACAGCTTGGCGTACCAGTCCCGTTCCCATGCCACGTGTTCCGGGTTGAGGACGATGGGGCTGATCAGGCAGGCCAGTTCCGCCCGGGTCAACCCCTTGTCCAGGTGCAGGTCGCCGTGTTCGTCTCCGTTCATCAGGCCATCGGCCTGCAGGCGGGCGGCGGCGATCTCATGGGGGCTGGGGGACTCCGCTGCCTGGGCGGGGCCGGTCAGCAGGGCCGCGGTCATGGCTCCGGCCAGGAGCAGGGATGCCAGCTTTCTCTGTTTCATGCTCGATTCCTCCTGTTTGGATATGGTTGGGGTCTTGCAACACGAACCATACCACAAACCGGGGCGGAAGTCGAAACCAATCGGCACACAGCCCGCAAAAAGGGCAGACAGCTTTACTTGGCCACCGCGGTGACGCACCAGCGGTACTCCCGCTGGTCCCGGACACAGGTGTAGAGGGTCAGGCGGTCATCGCTGGTGGCGGCGGTGCCGGAGGTGTCCGTCTCCAGCACCTTCTGGACGCTGACCACCTCATAGGCGCGGGTCCCCAGCTTGGTGGTCCAGGTGACGGTGTCACCGGGGTCCAGGGTGTGGAGGTCGCCAAAGTCATCTCTAACGCCCCGGTTGTGTCCCGCGATGCACACGTTGCCGGCCCAGATGCTGGTGTCCGGGAAGTGGCCCGCGCCCTTACTGAGGGTGGCGCTGTCCGTCCCCTGGTACACCTTGGTGGACAGGCCGATGGCGGGGATCTTCAGGGTCCCCAGGTATCCGCCGGCGTAGTAGAGGTCGCCGGTCACATCCGTCCAGCCGTTGGCGGGGGCGCCGCCGTTCTCACCGGAGCCGGCATCCACGGCGGGGTAGGTCACGCTGCCCACCTGGGAGACCAGTCCGCCGCCGGTCAGGGCGCCGGGGACGAGGTTGGGGGTCAGGGGCAGCCCGGAGCCGGGGAGATAGCTGGTGGGACTGCCGAAGGTGGGCGGGATCAGGGCGGTGTTCTTGCTCCGGTCCACGTTGGGGTCCTCCCACTCATAGATGGTGTCCTCCGAGGTGGGCCTGCCGAACAGGTAATCGTCCGGGGCATCCATGGTGTACGCCAACGCGCTGGCCTGCCCGATACAGAGGGTGCAGAGCATAGTGGCCAGCAGAAGCGCGCGAAATTTCAAGCGGTCATCTCCTCTCCTTGATCTTCTTGAAGGCGATCACCCCGCCCGCCGCCAGAGCGATCATCACGCCGCCGGCCAGCAGGGGCCGTTTCAGCGAAGACAGGTCCACGCCCTGGGACGGGGTCTCCGCTCCGGGCGTCCCCTCCGCTGCCGGCGTCTCCTCCGGGGCCTCGGTGCTGCCGAAGATGGCGGTGTAGGTCACCATGTCGCAGCCGGTCTTGGCCACCTCGCCGGTGTAGTTGGCCGTCACGGTGTAGCCGGTGGCGTAGCGGCTGGTGCTGGTTCCGGTGTAGCTGGCGGTGGCGGTGTAGCGGGTCACGGTACCGCCCGCGCCGTCTGCATACTGCGCCTCGCTCCACTGGACATCGGCCAGGGTGAGGGTCTTGCCCTTGTCCTCGATGCTCTTGGGGACGAGGGACACATCCGCGTCCGAGAGGTTGGGGTAGCTGCGGGTGGCGGAGAGGTTGTTGGTCCTGGTGGCGTAGCCGTCCGTCTTGACCTGGACGCTGGTGTGGTCCAGGTGCAGGGTGCCGGCATAGCCCTCCGATGTGGTGACCTCCATCTCCGCCTCCAGCGCCTGGAGGACCTGGGCCATATCGTTGGTCTTGCTGGGCCGGGTGACCGTCTCGGTATAGGGCTGGGTGTCCACGCCCACCTCGTTCTTGCGGGTCATGTCCAGCAGGGTGAACCACAGGCCGTTCCGCTCAAAGTCCCCGGTGGGGATGAGGCTGGGGTCATCCGAAAGGGAGAGCTGGTAGACCTTCTTGACACGAAGTTCATCCAGAACCCCGTAGGTATACTCCTCCACAGAGATGGGGTAGTAACTGGCGTCCTGGCGCGGGGCCTCCTCCGCGGCCAGGGCAGGGACGCTCCCGGCCATGACAACGGCCAGGGCGCACAGTGCGGTTGCGATGCGTTTCATGGTATTTCCTCCGTTTTTAATGATGTTCAGCCTGGATCATGGGTCATCTTTCGCTGTTTTCCCGCCTCCTCTCCTCTCCGCCCCGCCACAGCAGGTACTCGTTCCAGTCCTTGCCCTGGGCGGGTGTCTTGATGGACACGGCATAGCCCTTCTGGGTGTACTCGGCCCGGAACTTCTCCGCCGCCTCTTGTCCAGGCCCATCCGCGTCCAGGCACAGGACGATCCGCTTCAGGTGGGGATTTTCCCGCAGGTAGTTGTCCAGCGGCCCATGGTGCAACCCGCACAGGGCAACAGCGTTGCTCCGCACCTGCCGGTGCAGGGTGCAGAAGCTCATCAGGTCGATGGGGGCTTCAAAGACAGCCACCCAGTCCTGGCTGGGGTCGCAGGGCAGGCGGAATGCGAAGTCCTTATTGCTGCCGATAACGTCCCCTTTGAACCCCGAGCCGTTCCGGTCATAGGTGCCGCGCTTGTTGGCGAACACCGGCTGTCCTCCTCCATCCCGGCCCACAAACACGCAGTTGTGGTGGTCGGCATCCTCATACAGCAGGCCCGCCTGGATGAAGCCCTGGATGACCTGGGGGGCGATCCCCCGTTTCCGAAGGTAGGCGAACACGTGCCGCTGGTCCGGGGCTGCGTTGGGCAGGGCAAATGCGGGGCGTTCCTTTTTTGCGGGGGCCAGCCGGTGCGGGATGGGGGAGGCCCTCGCGCAGTGACCGTTGAACTCCAGCAGGTAGCTGACCGCCTCCCGGAAGTCCTTGCCGCAGAATTCCTGCAAAAATGTGATTGCGTCCCCGCCCGTCTGGTTGGAATACCGTCTCCAGGTCCGGCGCTCTTTGATCCGCAGGCTGTCCATCTCTCTGGTGGTGTAGTAGCTGCCCACCCGCCGCACCTGATACCCCAGGTGGGTGAGCAGGTCCGGCAGGTCTGTCCCCTTGGCGATGTCTATCTCCTGTTCTGTAAATCGAGATGCTGTTTGTTGTCTGAGCATGATCGTTCACCTCCTTTCCGGCCAAACGAAAAAGGCCCCCAGGACACCCCGGTTCTCCGGGATGCCCTGGGGGCCTCTCTCGTCACGATGACGTTGTGCGTTATTCCGTTGCTTCTGCGATCTCGTCCTCATCGGACTGCTGGGCGTCCTCGCCGTCCCCCTGGGGCTGGTAGGTGTCCTCGCCATCCTCCTGGGGCTGCTGGGTGTCCTCGCCGTCCTCCTGCACCTGGCAGGTGTTCTCGGAGGCGGTCAGGGCCTCCTCGATGAGTCCCAGGACGAACTCCCGCTGGGTGTACTTCCGGCCCAGCCGAAGGCTCTCCCGGTCCAGGTGCGCCTTGATGCGCTGGAAGAGTTCCTCCGGGATCTGGAACGCCATCGTTCTGCTGCCGTTGTTCGCCATGTTCATGTTCCCTCCGTTTTCTTTCATCTGGTAGTATTCGATGAGCAGGTTGGTGATGTACTGTGCGGTGGTCAGGCCCACCTGATCCTTCTCGGCGCATACCCGGTCGTGGAGGCTCAGGGGGATCTGAGCGCAGAGGTTCTTGGTATCGGCCATCGCGTCCTTCTCCTTTCGCATTTGCTGACGCAAGTATAGATGAAAAGCCACCCGAAAGCTATTACCAATACCAATAAGGAATGGCGAACAAACGAAGCATAAGCGCCAAAAGGGACAAACCTGCCGGCAAAAACAAAAGCCGCCCTCCGGCCCAAATTGATTGGGCCAGAGGACGGCTGCGCGCTTTCTCATGTCTTTTTTTGAATGCTTGGGGGTTCGAATCACCTGATGGCGTAAAACGGGCCATGCGCATCTCCCAAACCGCCGTTTTCGGAGTGAGCGGACCCTCTTTTTGAAAATCTAACTTTTCTGTTCTGAATTCGCCTGTTTTTTCTTTTGAACGCAAAAACACCGCACTTTCGTGCGGCATTTTTGCTGTGCATCTTTTTTGTCAACACAATTTGGTACGCCGCACCACGCGGCAAGCGAACACCCTGCTGTGATCCGGCATCAATTTCATGGAGGGTGATAGTGCGGTCATCACCTGAATAATTGAAAGTCATTACTACCTTGTCGTCGTAGACGAACACCGAGTTGACGAAGATCTTTATCATCTGTTTCTGGCAGTCCTCGTCGGTAACGTCCATCTCCGCAAACCTGTGCAGAAAATAGAGGATATGTTCCTTTTTCAGTCCCAGGTCCTCGCGCAGCCTCGCCGCAGCCAAGGCGTCCCGCAGTTCGGTCCTCTGTCCATCCAGTTCCTCCATGCGCTGCTTAGTAGCCTCGTTAAAGATCCCCGCTTCCATCGCCCGGATCAGGTTGGCCGTGGCTTTCTCTACATCCTCCAATGCCTTCTGGAGCGATTCCGTATAGGAGGATTCGGTGTTCTGCGCCAGGTAGTATTGATATGTCTTCTCCGCGATGAACTCCAGCAGGTCGTCATTTCTAATCAGGGCTGTCACGTACTCCAATACAAGGTCTTCTATCCACATCTTCCTCACAGGCCGCTTATCGCACTGTTTCCTGCGCTGGGCGTTGCAGGAATAATAGTAATGCCGGCTCCCGGTCCGGCTGGTGCCGCAGACCCCCACCATCATAGACCCGCACTTGCCGCAGAACAACTTTTCCGTCAGCAGGTAGTCGGCTTTGGCATTCTTGTGGGCGGCCGCCCTCTGGTTGTACTTCAGCATCTCTTGTACCTTGTAGAACACCTCCGGCTCCACGATGGGCGGGATGGCGTCCTCAATGCGGACCGTATCTTGGTAGGCGTAGACGCCGATGTACTTTTCATTTTTCAAAATGGACCGCAGGCTGTTGTGGCCGAATGGCCTGTTGTGAACGGTCCGCAGCCCCTTCTCATTCAAGATGCGTATGATTTCGGTGACCGTCCTCCCACGAGCGTAGAGGTCAAAAATGAGCCTTACAACGGGCGCGGTGCCGGGGTCTATGACGAACTTCTTGTTTTCATCGATCAGATAGCCCAACGGCGGCCTGCCCCCGGTAAACTGCGCCTTGCCCGCGCTGGCCCGCATCCCCCGACGGACATTTTGGGACAGCTGCTCAGAGTAATACGCCGCCATGCCCTCAATGACCGCCTCCAGGATGATGCCCTCCGGGGTGTCGGGGATCATCTCGGCGATGTAGTGGATCTTGACGCCGTTCTTCTTGAGGTGGTACTTGTTGAGGGCGATCTCCTCCTTGTTGCGCCCGATGCGGTCTGTCTTCCAGACGATCAGCGCGTCAAAGGCGTGCTTCGCGGCGTCGGCGAGCATCCGCTGAAACTGCTCCCGGTCATCGTTGCGCCCCGTCTGCGCCCGGTCGCAGTATTCGTGGATGATGGTCAAGCCGTGGGCTTCGGCGTACTTCTTCGCCTCAGCCAGTTGCCCCTCGATGGACTGCTCTCCCTGCCTGTGGCTGGAGTAGCGGGCATAGACGACAGCGTTCATGATCTATCTGCCCCCTTAACCAGCTCCAGTCCCAGGGCAAGCCGCGCCGTGTTCCTGTCCTTCTGGTCAGCGCGTTCGTATGCCCTGGCCACCTCGATCCCCTCGGCGGTGAGGGGGTGGGGGCGGTAGGGCACTATGCCGGCCCATACCTCCAGCGGCACATTCAGCGTGTCGGAGAGCTGGAGGGCGATGGGCAGCGGCGCCTCCTTCATCCGCCGGGTGATGATGGTCCGCACCTGCCGGTCCGTCAGGCCCGTGATCCGGACGATGCCCGGAATATCCAGCCCCATTTGGTCACTGGTCACCTCAATGAAAATCTTATAAAATGGCTTGTCCTGGGTGGAGCAGACGGAATTGAACGCCGCCTCCTCTGATGAGTCCCCCAGCAGGTAGTCCGCTGATACGTTCAAGATCTCCGCGAACTTTTGGACTTGGGCGATCTTCGGGGACCGCTTGCCCGCTTCATAGAGGCTGAGGATCTGCTTGGACAGCCCCAGCTTTTCCGCAAGCTCCACCTGGGTCATCCCCATCTCCTGCCGCAGCTGCTTGATGCGGGCGCCAAAATCCATGCGTTCCAGGTCTACTTTTGGGAGATTTTCAAACGCCTGCTGGCGCTCCATGCGCTCTTTCTCCTTCATCTTTGAGTCCCCCTTTGGTTCTGTCACTCCTATTAAATCACATCACGTCAACAAAATCAATATCTATTGTAATAAATGTAGAATAAATTTTATTATATTGACCCGCGACGTAATATGGTCTATACTGTTGCCATCATCCATGATTGGGAAAAGGAGATTTATTTTTTGCTCAGGAAGTCAACAAAAACAATGTTAAATAGTAGAGCAAAGAACAGGTCAACAGTTAAAATCATGCCTGAGTCTATTCCCGTCATGGAGCAGAAAATACTGTGCGCCGCCTTTCTGGACGCCATCCTCCGGTTCTATGAGGACCCGGAGAACGTGGCGGCCTATGAGCGGCACATGGGGAAAGGAGGACCAGCCGATGGATCGGAAGACAGCTGAACGGCTACGGCGGGAATATCCCAACCATGTGCCGATAGATGTGGCGGCGCCGTTCCTGGGCGTATCACCCCGCCGCCTCACCCAGCTGGTGGCCGAAGGGCGGGAGCCCTTCGCCTCCATCGGGGCCAACATCGGCGCCCGGCAGCGATATGTCCGTATCTACACGGAGCCGCTGATCAGTCTCCTGTGCAGCAGGGACTACGACGAGGAAGAATAAGCATGATGCGCAAACAGGCGGCATGGAGCAGGCTTTGACAGGCCCGTTTCTGTGCCGCCTGAACTTTTTAGGAGGATCTCAATGAAGTTACATGACAACCAATTACAACTGCTGCGGCACCTGGCCCGGTTCAACCTCATGGACTACCCGGACTGCCTGAACCTGCTGGACACAGACGGGACCGGCGACCGGGTGGCGCTGTCCTATGCCTTTCGGCCTCTGACCAAAAACAAGTATGTGTCCAAACGGAAGGATGGCTGCGTGTCTATCCTGGCTAAAGGGCGGGCCCTGTTCCCGGAAGACACGCCGCTGATCTCCGCCGGGGGCGGGGCGGCGGAGCGCCGCCGGGTGATGGAGGTGTCCCGCATGGCCGCGCTGATGGAGCTACACAATATACCGGCCTTTGCAGACCGGCAGGAATGCGATACGCCTTATTTCATCCCCTCCGCCTGCTGGCGGAAGATCGCCCCAGGCATTCTGTCCACCACCCGTTTCGTGGGAATGCTGCTGGCTGGCGGCCACAGGCTGGCGGTCTACGACATCGGGGACGGGGCAATGGAGTGGCAGGTACGGGCGGAGGGGTCCCTGTTCTATACCCGGCATGGCAGTTATGAGACCAGGGCCACCGGGATGCTCCTGGTCTGCCGGGAGGACGCCCGGGAACAGGCGGCGACGAACATCATCCGGCAGACCATGTGGAACCGCCGGCAGCTCCTTCGGGAAAGCTGCGTGGAGCGTGACCGGCCGGTGCGGTGGTCCCGTTCACCTATCAAACTCAAGGCCCAGTATGGGCGCGTCTACCTGACGACGCCGGCGACCCTGACCCTGAGCCTGGAGCGGATCTTGGGGGAAGAGGGATCTATCCAGGCCCTGCGTGAGGAGACCGGCGGCGTCCGTCCCGGCAGCCAGGGAGTGGGCGAGGACGTCCAGGCATGGCCCCGCCGGATGTTCGTCAACCCGGCCTGCGACCTGTTGAAATACGTCCGTTTCTTTTCGGCGGTGAAGTCCTATCTCATGTCGAGGGAAAAACCGGACTACTATCAGGAGAGGATCGAGATGGATCTCTATCTCTACGAGGAAGACATGCCCATCGCGGGGATGTACCCTGAGATATGGGAATCGGAGGAGGTGTCCGCCTATGTATACCGATCTGAATAAGACGCTGGCGGCCATTGGAAAATGCCTGCCCGCCGGCGGTGAGGTAACGACGGAGCAGCTGCACCGGATGTATGACCTGACCCAGCGGCTGCTGAGCCAGGAGCTGGCCGTGATCTGTGACCTGGAGACATACGGCCCAAACCCGGCAGGGCAGGAACGGCCGACCCTCGCCAGGCGGCACGCCGCTGGACGCAGCGTGAACGGCATTGTAATGCTGACGATCCAGGAGCCCCTCCCCGCCATGAAGCGGCTGACCGAGGCGGTGGAGGAGCACTGGAAGGCCATGCTTCACGCCGCCATCTCCGAGGTGGCCCAGCCGCCTGAGACGCTTCCCTTCTTTGAACGGGCGTTTGTCGCCATCGAAATCGTCACCCCCAGGGGGAGCAACAACGTCAGGGTGTGGGACACCTCCAACCGGGCCATCCAGGTCATCCTCAACAACCTGAAGGGCATCTTCTTCCATGACGATGACATGGAGCACATGGCCTTTTCGGTGGTGGGCAGGTGGAGCGAGGGAACCGGAAAGACCGTGATTCGGGTCTTTGACTTTGCCAAATTACAGCAGGTTTGGACGGAGATTCTGCCGACGGACGGCCCTTGACCATGAGAACTTGAAAGTGCCATAGAGCATCGGATTTTACACCCAGCCATCTGATGGGAATCGTTGCTGCCCTGAGTAGCGGGACGTCATGAAACGACCCGGTCAGATGGTGGACAAAAACGTGCATCGGACAAGGAACTGCGGAGGGGTTCTGCGAGGAGGTTCCGCGGCTGCGGAAGCGACGAGCAGAACCATCAAAGGCGAGAGGCGGCGTCACGCCGCCGCCTCTCGCCGTCCACGCTACACTGTTCATCGTTTGATGGTGTAGACGCCGAAAGTGCGCCGGTACCGGGAGCGGCGTCGATGTGGTTTCGGCGCCACGTGGCGGCTGGTTTTGGCGGCGATAGGCTTTTCGACCTCTGCGGATGGATAAAGCCGCCGCTGGCTGAAGAGTCGCATATACTACAACCAATTCCGACGATTAGAATGGAGGCGGTCAACTGACTGGAACAAAAGGAGGGGACGCTGTGGCAGGGCAGACTTACGGATATATCCGCGTCAGTTCCAAGGACCAGAACGAGGACCGGCAGCTTCTCGCCATGTGGGAACTGCCCATCCCGGAGAAGAATATCTACATGGACAAGCAGAGTGGCAAGGACTTCAACCGGCCCCAGTACAAGCGGCTGGTGCGGCGCATGAAAAAAGACGATCTGCTCTACATCAAAAGCATCGACCGTCTGGGGCGCAACTATAAGGAGATCTTGGACCAGTGGCGGGTGTTGACCAAGGAGAAGGGTGTGGACATCGTGGTGCTGGATATGCCCCTGCTGGATACCAGACGGGGCAAGGACCTGATGGGGACCTTCCTCAGCGACATCGTGCTGCAAGTGCTGTCCTTCGTGGCGGAGAACGAGCGCGCCAATATCCGCCAGCGGCAGGCCGAGGGCATCGCGGCGGCAAAGGCCAAGGGAGTGCGCTTTGGTAGAGTCCCCAAGCCCCTGCCGGATGGATTTCATCAGGCATATCAGCGGTGGAAACGCGGTGAGATCACCGGAAGCGAAGCGGCCAGGGAATGCGGCCTGCCCCGCTCCACCTTCATCTACCGGGCCGAAATTTACGAAAAGTCCACCTTATCGTGAAACAAGAAATTTCACAGGAATGTGTACTTTCCTGTGAAATTGCATGGTAAAATAAGTATTATCATCATATCACAATCCGCATGGCATTTCCATGGTTAATTCAAGAAAAATACATAATCTTCCTTGTGTGAATACGCCGCCTGAAACGGTGCCTTTAGACCGCACGAATGGTGCACCCAGACCGCTGAAATGGTGCATGGTCACCGCAGCCATGGTGCATTGACAGGATGGCCACTAAAATGGATTCAGCATCATC
>DXCX01000018.1 GCA_019115785.1 Candidatus Intestinimonas merdavium
ACAACGGCTTGCGCCGCAGCTTGGCAAACTCACACCACAGGAGTTTAAGCAATGCCCTCACCTCCTGTGATGCGCTTGAAGTAGTCCTCCAGAGTGTCCTCATAGAGGTGGGCGTCGGATACCACCAGCCCCGCCTCCACGAACCGCCGCACCGCCGCGCCGGTGTCCAGGCGGAGATCCCGGACGGTCAGATCCCGTTCATTCTCCACGGTGACGGCCTGGATGCCCAGTTCCTGCTGGAGCAGCTGGGCGGCCACCGGTGCGTTGGACACGGTGAAGCGGAGAAGCTTCCCGTTCTTCTGCTCCAGCTCCGCCAGACTCTCCTCCTCCAGGAGGACGCCGTGGTCGATGATCCCGATGTCGTCTGCCAGCAGGGCGATCTCGGAGAGGATGTGGCTGGAGAGCAGGATGGTCTTGCCCCGTTCGTCGCACAGCGCCCGGATGAAGTCCCGCACCTCGGCAATACCGATGGGGTCCAGGCCGTTGATGGGCTCGTCCAGGATCAGCAGTTCCGGGTCGTGCATCACCGCCAGGGCGATGGCCAGCCGCTGTTTCATACCCAGGGAGTACTGGGCGTAGCGTTTCTTGTCCCGGTAGGGCAGGTTCACCAGCTCCAGCGCCCCTTTGATAGAGTTGGGGCTTTTGAGGCCACGGAGCTGGGCGAAGATCTGCAGGTTTTCTGTGCCGGTCAGGTTGGGGTAGAACCCCGGGGACTCGATGAGGCTGCCAATGCGGGGCAGGACGCGCTTCTCGTTCCCCTTCAGCGGTCGTCCGAAGATAGACACCGTGCCGGATGTGGGGGCGGTGAGCCCCAGGAGCATCTTCATGGTGGTCGTCTTGCCCGCCCCGTTGCGCCCCAGGAGGCCGTAAATACGCCCCTTTTGCACATGGAGATCCAGGTTGGAGACGCTGACCTGGTCGCCATACCGTTTGGTCAGGCCCTTGGTTTCAATGATACAGTCGCTCATAAGCGGTACCTCCTTTGCTTGGTAGCAACAGGATAGCACCCACACCTTGAGATAACGCTGAGCCAACCTTAATTTTTCTCTGAGATTTTGCGGAGGGCATGGGCAGGCCGACATTTTAGCGGTATAATATGGGCAAAGGAAGGGGGTGTCCCATGATGGAGCATAAAATCTTATTGGTAGACGATGACCGGGATCTTCTGGAGATGCTGTGCTCCATTTTCCGCCGGGCGGGCTACACGGAGCTTGTGACCGCCTCCTCCGGCCCGGAGGCCCTCCAGGTCTGGCGGGAGCAGCAGCTGGCGCTGATCGTCCTGGATGTGATGATGCCGGGGATGGACGGCTTTGCGGTCCTGCGGGAGATCCGCCGCACCAGCCGCGTGCCCGTGCTGATGCTCACCGCCCGGGGCGAGGCGGAGGACCGCATCGAGGGGCTGGAGATCGGAGCGGACGACTACCTCCCTAAGCCCTTCCTGCCCAGAGAATTGCTGCTCCGGGTGGGGGCCATCCTCCACCGGACTTACCCGGAGCCCAACCGTAAGGTGGAACTGGCAGCCTCCACGGTGGACCTGGAGAAAGCCGAAGTATGGAAGGACGGCGAACGGACGCCCTTAACGGCAAAGGAATTGCAGTTGTTCGAGAAACTTTATGAAAATGCCGGCCGGATCGTCACCACCGGCATCCTGTGCGAGACGATCTGCGGGGAGTTCTGGCAGGGCTACGAGAGCACCCTCTCTACCCATATCCGCCATTTGCGGGAGAAGATCGAGGCTGATCCCTCCAAGCCGGTCTCTCTGGTGACGGCCAAGGGGCTGGGATACCGGCTTGATCTGAAGGGGGCGAAGTCGTGAACCCGGTACAGCGGTTTTTCCGGCGCTATATTTTCTCTACCATCGGGATTTTGGCGTTGTTCCTTGTGGTGAATCTCCTGCTGATCCTGACGGTTCTGACCGCTGGATACATGAGTGGGACAGACAACGGGCTGTCTGTCCGGGAGGTGTCCGGCCATGTGACGGAGCAGGCCGGCACCTGGACGGCGGACGGCACGGCGCTGGCCCTGCTGCGGGAGCATGACGCCTGGGCCATGCTCCTGGACGAGCGCGGCGCGGTGGTCTGGGAGCAGGGGCTTCCCAAGGAACTGCCCCGGTCCTACACCAGCGCCCAGGTGGCTTCCTTCAGCCGCTGGTATCTTCAGGACTATCCGGTGAAGGTGTGGAGCTGGGAGGACGGCGCCTTGATGGTGGTGGGATTTGCACCGGGCACCCTAGTGAAATACTACTTTTCCATGGAGCTTTCCTCCCTGATGATGTTCCTGATGGGGGCTATCGCGGTCTTTGTGTTCAACCTGCTGCTGATGGTCTTCCTGATGCTTCGGAACACCCGCCGGGTGGAGAAGGCCATGTCCCCCATCCTGCGGGGCATCCAAGACCTGAGCCGGGGCAGCTACCAGCCCCTGGACGAGCGCGGGGAACTGGCTGAGATCAACGCGGGGCTGAACCGAGCCGGGGATTACCTGATGCAGAAAGACAACACCCGGGC
>DXCX01000019.1 GCA_019115785.1 Candidatus Intestinimonas merdavium
TCCCGCTCGATCTCGATCTTGGGGATGCCGGCGGAATACAGGGTCTTCTTCAGGTAATTGCGGATCTTGTTGTCCTCGACCAGCAGGTCGCCCACCTTTTCATTGCGGGCATACCAGCGGGAGTCCCAATCCTTGATAACACCCACGCGCAGGCCGTTGGGATTCACTTTCTGTCCCATAGATTCTGCCTCCTCCCTTTAACGCTCTGCCACAGCGATGGTGACGTGAGAAGTACGCTTGTTGATCCGGTAGCCGCGGCCCTGAGCCCGGGGCATCATGCGCTTGATGATGGGGCCGGGGGTGGCGAAGGTCTCGGAGACGTACAGCTTCTCAGGGTCCATGCCGTGGTTGTTCTCGGCGTTGGCCGCGGCGCTCTTGAGGAGCTTGAGCATGGGCTCAGAGGCGGCCTTTGGGGTGTTCATCAGGATCGCGGTGGCCTGGGCCACGCTCTTCCCACGGATCAGGTCGCAGACAATCTGCACCTTGCGGGGAGAGATCCGGACATATCTCAGATGTGCTTTGGCTTCCATACTATCTCTCTCCTCCTTACTTGCCGGTCTTGCTGCCCGCGTGACCCTTAAAGGTGCGGGTGGGGGCAAACTCGCCCAGCTTGTGGCCGACCATATCCTCGGTCACATAGACGGGCACGTGCTTACGGCCATCGTGGACGGCGAAGGTGTGACCGACGAAGGCGGGGAAGATGGTGGAGGCGCGGCTCCAGGTCTTCAGGACCTTCTTGTCCCCGGTCTTATTCATCTCATCGACCCGCTTGAGCAGCTCGGGGGCGCAAAACGGGCCTTTCTTAATGCTTCTGGACATGTTTTACAGCCTCCTTACTTCGCGTTGCGGTGCTTGACGATGAACTGCTCAGTGCGGTTCTTCTTCTTGCGGGTCTTGTAACCCATGGCCGGCTTGCCCCAGGGGGTAACAGGGCCGGGACGACCGACGGGGCTCTTGCCCTCGCCGCCGCCGTGGGGGTGGTCATTGGGGTTCATGACGGAGCCGCGGACGGTGGGCCGCCAGCCCATGTGGCGCTTCCGGCCGGCCTTGCCGATCTGGATGTTGCCATGGTCGGTGTTGCCCACCTGACCGATGCAGGCCTTGCACTCCTCGCGGATATAGCGGACCTCGCCGGAGGGCAGACGGACCTGAGCCATGCCGTTCTCCTTGGCCATCAGCTGGCCGGCCACACCGGCGGAGCGCACCAGCTGGGCGCCCTTGCCGGGGTAGAGCTCGATGTTGTGGATGAGCTCGCCCACGGGGATGTTGGCGATGGGCAGGCAGTTTCCGGGCAGGATGTCGGCCTCGGGGCCGGAGACGATCTTGTGGCCGGGCTTCAGACCCACAGGAGCCAGAATATAGGCCTTCTCGCCATCGGTGTACTGGATGAGGGCAATGTTGGCGGAGCGGTTGGGGTCGTACTCCAGGCGGATCACAGTGGCCTCCACGCCGTCCTTCTGGCGCTTGAAGTCAATGATGCGGTACTTGCGCTTGTTGCCGCCGCCGCGGTGGCGAACGGTGATGCGGCCGTAGCTGTTGCGGCCGGCGTTCTTCTTCAGGTTCTCAATCAGGCTGCGCTCGGGCTTCGCCTTCTTGTCGATGCCCTCAAAGGCCGACACGGTCATGTGGCGGCGGGAGGGCGTCGTGGGCTTATAAGTCTTGATTGCCATTCCTCTTCTCCTCCTTACGCCTCAAAGAACTCGATGGCCTTGGAGTCGGCGGTCAGGGTGACCATGGCCTTCTTCCAGGAGGCACGGCGGCCGGCGGGGTAGCGGCCCAGGCGCTTCTCCTTGCCATACATGTTAATGGTGTTGACCTTGGCCACCTTCACACCAAAGATCTCCTCCACCGCCTTGGCGATCTCGATCTTGTTGGCGTCCTTGGCGACCTCAAAGGTGTAGCGCTTGTCCTCGGTCATCGACATGGACTTCTCGGTGATGATGGGGCGCTTGATGATGTCATAAGCCTTAGTCATTACGCGAACACCTCCTCGATGACGGCCAGCGCAGCCTTGTCCACAATGAGCTGCTTGGCATTCAGGATGTCATAGACGTTGATGAGCTTGGCGGTGGTGGCGGACACACCGGGAATATTCCGGGCGGACTTGACCACGTTCATGTCCACCTCGGGGGTGACCAGCACGGCCTTGCCGGCGTTCACAGCGTTGAGGAAGCTCTGGACGGTCTTGGTCTTGATCTCGGGGACGGTCAGGCCATCCACCACGATCACATTGCCCTCGGCGGCCTTGGCGGAGAGGACGGACTTCAGGGCCAGGCGGCGCACCTTCTTGTTGAGGGTGTAACGGTAGGACCGGGGCTTGGGGGCGAACACGATACCGCCGTGGGTCCACTGGGGCGCCCGGGTGGAGCCCTGGCGGGCCCGACCAGTGCCCTTCTGGCGGTAGGGCTTGATGCCGCCGCCGGAGACCTCGGCGCGGGTGAGGGCGGACTGGGTGCCCTGGCGGCAGTTGGCCAGGTGATTCTTCACAACGGCGTGGACAACGGCCTCATTGGGCTCGATCCCGAACACAGCTTCGGAGAGCTCCACTTCACCGACCTGAGCGCCGGTCATATTAACAACGATTGCCTTAGGCATTTGGTCTCTCTCCTTTCTTACTTGTTACGGGCGGAAGCCTTCTGGGGATTGACGCGGGCGGAGGCCTTCTGCGGGTTGACGCTGGCGTTGGCGGCGGCGCCCTTCTCCTTGACGTTGATCACGGAGTTGCGCAGATACACGATGCCGCCCTTGGGGCCGGGGATGGCGCCGCGCACGGCAATGATGCCCAGCTCGGTGTCCACCTTGACCACGTCCAGGTTCAGAACAGTGACCTGCTCGTCGCCCATGTGGCCGGCGCCGATCTTACCCTTGAAGATCCGGGAGGGATCGGTGGCGGGGCCCATGGAACCGGCATGACGGTGCACGGGACCGCCGCCGTGGGTGGTGGGGGTGCGCCCGGCGCCGTAGCGCTTGACCACGCCGGCGTAGCCCTTACCTTTGCTGATGCCGGTGACGTCCACACGGTCGCCCTCGGCAAAGGTGTCGGCCTTGATCTCGTCGCCCACGTTGAGGGCGGCGGTGTTGGAGAGCTTGAACTCCTTGAGGTACTTCTTCCGGGCGTCGCCAGCCTTCTTCAGGTGGCCCAGCTCGGGCTTGGTGAGCTTCTTCTCGGCAACATCCTCGTAGCCCAGCTGCACGGCCTCGTAGCCGTCCTTCTCAGCGGTCTTCTTCTGCACCACGGTGCAGGGACCCGCCTCGATGACGGTAACAGGGATGACGTGGCCGGCTTCATCGAAGATCTGGGTCATGCCCACTTTCTTGCCGATGATCGCCTTTTCCATAGTGTGACTTCCTCCTTGTAAGGTTATTGGTCGGGAGAGGTGTGCATTGGGCTCACATTGCTCTGCCGACTTGACCCGTCCGCCTCAAAACGCGGCGGACTGCGGTGCAAACAGATGGGATGCCAGGCGCGCGTCCGGGATCAGAGCTTGATCTCGATCTCAACGCCGGCAGGAAGCTCCAGAGCCATCAGAGCCTCCACGGTCTTGTGGGAGGGCTTGATGACGTCGATGAGGCGCTTGTGGGTGCGCCGCTCGAACTGCTCACGGGAGTCCTTGTACTTGTGGACGGCGCGCAGGATGGTCACGACCTCCTTCTTCGTGGGAAGGGGCACGGGACCGGACACGGCGGCGCCGGTGCGCTTGGCGGTCTCCACGATCTTCTCAGCGCTCTGGTCGATGAGCTGGTGATCGTAAGCCTTGAGGCGGATGCGGATCATTTCCTTCTGAGCTGCCATGGTTTGTTCCTCCTTGAAAACATACGAAGTGGTTCTGCTTGCCTTGCCGCTCCGTACGGTGAGAAATCTTTTATACACTCTCTCGTGCGTATCACTCCGAGGCATAAACAAGACCGGCACGCCAAAAGCCGGCCGGTCCCATCCAAGCGCGGCGATATACGCCAAGCGCACGGGATTTCTCAGCCGCCCGATCAACGGACATACTCCGTAGAAGTTACCTCATTTCTGAGCAATCTCCTACATCATCGCAGACTGCGCCCTTTAAAGGCGCTTGATTATGATATAACAGATGCCGTCCAAAGTCAAGCACAAATCACACAAAAATCGCTGCATTTCCAAGGCTTTTCTGTGCCCCTCCCCCATGCTGTCCGCCAGACGCCCGGTTCCCCCTTTTTTCGTCCCTGTCCGACTGTTTATATATTAAGGTAAGCGCTCCGCCGCCGTCCGCAAAAAGTATAAACATTTCGTTAAGCTTTCTCCAGAAGAATTGACGCAGGCACCGGAAAGCGATATGCTTTGATAACATAGGTATTGATCCGTCAACCGTGGAAAGGAGTATCCGGCGATGAACGGTTCCATTGATGTCCTGATGACCTATCTGCGGGTGTCGCAGCACATGTCCCGGCTCTTCCGCAGTCATTTTAGCCGTCTTCAGTTGACCTTTCCCCAAGCCCTGCTCCTCAATGTGCTGGGGGAGGAGGGCCCCCTGCCCATCAGCGCCCTGGCTGAGCGGACGGGGAGCGCCAATTCCACCGTCTCTGGCATCGTGGACCGGCTGGAAAAGCTGGAGCTGGCTCAGCGGGCGCGCTCCGGAGAGGACCGGCGTGTCATCTATGTGGCAGTCACCGATAAATATCAGGCCCTGCAGGAAAAGGCCGAGGCCGATGTAGGCGGCTATTTTGCCTCGGTGCTCTCCAGCATGACGCCTCAGGACCAGGACATGGTAGCCCAGGCCCTCCTCCGTCTGGACGAGGCCCTACTGGACAAGGCGCGCGCTGATGAGGAGGGTTCCGAAGAGGAGGCGTCAAAAAACTGATATGAGACGATATCGTTCCAGTGGCTTCTATTCCAGCTACCGGGGCCGTTCTCCCCTCAGCACCTTTTTGAAGGTGATTGCCGTTTTTTTAGCGGTGGTGTTGCTCCTCTCCGTAGCCGCCCTCTTCTTCCTGGAGCCCTACTGGGTCTACTCCGCCGAGGGCGGACGCCTTCGCCTGCCATGGGCATCCGAAGAGGGGGAGGCTACCCCCGCCCCCACTGCCTCACAGCCTCTGGTGGTTCTCACCCCGGAGCCGGAACCGGCGGAGCTTCTCCACGCCGTGCTGCTGCCGGAGTCCGCCCTTACCGACGGCTCCGCCCAGACATTGGTGGAGCAGGCCGGCGGCACCGCCGCCCTCTTTGACATGAAAAGTGACCAGGGAGAGCTGGCCTTTGTCTCCGCCTCTCCCCTGGCCGTCACCGCCGGTGTCAGCGCCCCCGCCGGACGCAACGAGGCCATCACTGCCCTCAACGCCCAGGAGGGCCTCTATACCGTGGCCCGGATCTCCTGTTTTCGGGACAACACCATGCCCCGCTACCGCAACGACCTGGCCCTCCGCTCCTCCGGAGGAAACTGGCTGGACAGCGACGGCATCCGTTGGCTCTCCCCCGCCTATGAGGAAAACCGGCAATATATTACCGACCTGTGCCTGGAGCTGGCTGGGTTGGGCTTTGACGAAATCTTACTGGACTACGCCGCCTTCCCCCTGAACGGACGGCTGGAGAGCATCCGCACCGGAGACGCCTATGACCCCGCCACCTTGTCCCAGACCATCCAGTCCTTCTATACCCAGATCGCCTCCGCCCTGGATGTCTCCTATCCCCAGGTCAAGCTCTCAGTGGTGTCCGACCCCGCCGCCCTCACCTTCAGCGGAGAGAGCGCCAGTGGTCAGGCCCTGACCATGGTCTCCGCCTTGGATCGGGTGTGGGTATGGGGGCTGAGCGAGGACCGGGACGCCTGCGAGACGCTTCTCTCCCAGGCCGGTCTGGCACAGCCCAAGGCGGATCTGGTATCCATTGCCAACCAACCCGGCCTAGAGGGCCAGAGCTGGGCCCTGTGGTCCTGATCCATGAAGCAATATTTATGCCAACTCATCCCACCTGCCCTTTTCCACTCCCGTTTGATTCCTTGTTATAAAAAATTTTTATTCCAAAATATGGTTTTTTAAGTTTATAATGTAAATGATTCCAGTTACTTTGTCTATTTGGGGAGTTCTGCACAATTCTTCCTTGTGCGAGCTCCCCAAAATTTTTTCTCTTGGTACTACCAATTTTAGAATTGGTCTGTGTTTTTGAGTTGATTTTGGCAATAAAAGCGTGTATGATGATAAGTATTCTGGGGCAGGATTCCAGCAGATGGAATTAACTGCATCTGAAAGGCGGTGATGGAATGTCTTTGGAAGCAGTCCAAAGGGTGACCGAGGCCGAGGAAAAGGCCCGTACCCGTAGGGCGGAGGCGGCCGAGGCGTGCAAGAAGCTGGTATCCGACGCGGAAGAGGCGGGAAAGGCCAAGCTGGAGCAGGCCCGGCGGGCAGCGGAAGCCCAGGCGGCAGAGGTCATGGCCAAGGCGGAATCCGCTGCGGCAAAGGATGCGCAGGCTGTGGAGCAGGAGACCCAGCAGGCCTGTGACGCTCTGCGCAAGGCGGCGGCCGGCCGACTGGACGACGCTGCGGCACTCATTATCAGAAGGGTAGTGGGAGACTCATGTCCATAGTTAAAATGAAACACCTGCGGCTCTTCGCCATGGCCGCGGACCGGGAGGAACTGCTGCGGCAGCTCCAGCACCTGGGCTGCGTGGAGATCCGGGAGCCCGATCAGGAGCTGGCCGATCCGGCCTGGGCCTCCTTTGCCCGGGTGGACGACACGGCGCTGGCGGACACCAAGGCCAAGTCCGACCGGCTGCGCGCCGCGTTGGATCTTCTCAACCACTATGCCCCCTCCAAAGGCGGACTATTCCAGGCCCGTCCCCAGGTCACCGAGGCGCAGCTCTTCGATGAGTCCGTCCGCCGGGAGGCCACGGAGGCCGCCGAACGGATCTCCGCCCGGGACACCCGCATCGCAGCGATCTATAATGAGCAGAGCAAGCTCACCGCCCAGAAGGCTGCCCTTGCCCCCTGGCTGGAACTGGATACTCCCCTGGATACCCCCTCCACCCGTGAGGTTTCGGTGACCTTTGGGGCCGTCTCCGGCAGCGCCGACCGGCACGCCGTGGAGACTGCTCTGGCGGCGGCGACTGAGCTGGCGCAGCTCAACTGGGCCGGGCGGGATCGGGAGTTCCAGTATGTATTGGTTCTGTGCCACCGCTCCGCCGAGGAGGAGGCCATGGGTGTGCTCAAGACCTTTGGCTTCACCCCCACCTCTCTCCGGGGCTGGACCGGAACCGCCCGAGCCAACACTGACACCATTGACGCCCAACTCTCCGCCCTCTCCAATGAGCTGGAGGCGTGCAAGCAGGCCATTGGCCAGGAAGTGGATCACCGCGAGGCCCTTCGCCTGACCATTGACCGGCTTACCCAGGATGTGCAGCGGGAAGAGGTCAAGAGCCGTCTCCTTTCCACCGGCGCGACCCTCTTTTTGGAGGGCTGGGTGCCTGCGGACAAACTGGGCCGGGTGGAGGCTCTGCTCTCCCAGCACGCGGCGGCCTGGGAGGCCTCTGATCCGGAGCCGGAGGAGTACCCTCAGGTGCCCATCCAGCTCAAAAACAATATCCTGACCAAGCCCCTCAACATGGTCACCAACATGTATGTCCTCCCCGCCTATGACGGGGTGGACCCCAACCCCCTCATGGCCCCCTTCTTTATCTTCTTTTTTGGCCTCATGATGGCCGATATGGCCTATGGCATCCTGATGGTGGCCGGCGGCCTCTTCATGCTCAAGAAGATGCGCCCTAAGGGCACCATGGAGGATATGGCCGGTCTTCTGGTCCTCTGCGGCATCAGCACCTTTATTATGGGTGCGCTGACCGGCGGCTTTTTGGGGGACTTCATTCCCCAGATCGCCAAGATCATCGACCCCAATACCACCTTCACCTCCCTCCCCGCCCTCTTCACCCCTCTCACCGACACCCTGGCCATCCTGGTGGGCTCCCTGGCCCTGGGCCTTTTACAGGTCATCACCGGCATGGTCATCAGCGTGGTGCGGAAGGTACAGGCCGGCGACTGGGCCGACGCCCTGTGGGATGAGGTCACCTGGTGGGTTATCCTGGCCGGCATCGCCTTGGCAGTACTCGGCATCGGCAGCGTGGGCGGCTACCCCGTGGTCCTCATTGTGGGCCTGGTGATGCTCCTCTACGCCGGCACCCGGAACGCCAAGGGCTTCGGCAAGCTCACCTCCCTCATTGGTACGGTGTACAACGGCGCTACCGGTTTCTTCAGCGACATCCTCTCCTACGCCCGGCTCATGGCCCTGATGCTGGCCGGCAGCGTCATCGCCCAGGTCTTCAATACCCTGGGCTCGGTGACCGGCAATGTGGTGGGCTTCGTCATCATCTCCCTCATTGGCAACACCCTCAACTTTGCCCTGAACCTGCTGGGCTGCTATGTCCACGACCTGCGGCTCCAGTGCCTGGAGTTCTTCGGGCGCTTCTACAAGGAGGGCGGGAAGCCCTTCCGTCCCCTGTTCATCAACACCAAATATGTAGATATTAAGGAGGAACAATAACATGTTGGAATTTTTTGAGGCGTTTGGCGGAATTGGTCTGGCTTTTCTGGGCGCCGCTCTGGCGGTAGGACTGTGCTGCGTGGGCTCCGCCAAGGGTACCGGCATGGTGGGCGAAGCGGCCACCGGTCTTTTGAGTGAGAATCCCGAGCACTTCTCCAAGTGCCTGATCCTTCAGGTTCTTCCCGGCACCCAGGGTCTGTACGGCCTTGTTATCTGGTTCTTTGCCCTGTTCACCATGGGCGCCTTCTCCGGCGGCATCGGGGCCCTCTCCGTCACCAACGGTCTGACCATCTTCGTCTCCTGTATCCCCATGGCTCTCGGCGGCTGGCTGTCCGCCATCTACCAGGGCCGCGTGGCCGCCTCCGCCATCAATGTGGTGGCCAAGAAGCCCGATGACTGGGCCAAGGGCATCATCCTCTGCGGTATCGTGGAGTTCTACGCCATCCTTTCCCTGCTGGCCTCCGTGCTGCTGCTGATGAACGCCCTGTAAGGGTGCTCCTCCGCAACGAGACAGGAAGGAAAGGCGGTAACCTATGAACGGAATCGAAAAAATCACCGGTCAGATTGACGCCGACGTCCAAAAGGAGATCGACGCCGCCCTGGACCAGGCCCGCGCTCAGGCCCAGGAGATTGAGGACCGGTACGCCTCCCAGGCCCAGACCCAGGCGGAGTCCATTCGCCGCAAGGGCGAGCAGGACGCCGCCCTCCGCCAGGAGCGTTTGGTGGACGTGGCCAAGCTGGAGGCCCGGAAGACCATCCTGGCCGCCAAGCAGGAGCTGGTAGGGCAGGCCTTTGACCTGGCCCTGAAGAAGCTGCTGGAGCTCCCCGACCAGGAGTACATCTCCCTGCTGGCCAAGCTGGCTGTGTCCGCCTCCCGCACCGGGCGGGAACAGGTCATCCTCTCCCAGAAGGACCGCTCCCGCTACGGCAAGCAGGCTGTGACCATGGCCAACGACATGCTGGCCAAGAAGGCAGGGCCCCGGGCGGCCCAGACGGACGGCATGCTCACCCTGGCTGAGGAGTCCCGGCCCATGGCCGGCGGCCTCATCCTCCGGGACGGCAAGGTGGAGACCAACTGCTCCTTCGAGGTGCTCATCCACCTCCAGCGGGACGCCCTCTCCGCCGAGGTGGCCAGGGCTCTGTTCGCATGACGGCCCAGCGCCACATGGAAAGGAGGGTGTAACGTGGCCAAAAAATTGAAGGAATACGACTACCTCTATATCTCCGCCCGCATCCATGCCATGGAGAACAAGCTCCTGACCCGGGAGCGGATGGAGCGAATGCTCTCCGCCCGCAACGCGGAGGAGGCGGCCAAGGTGCTGGCCGAGTGCGGCTACGGGGACTTCCCGTCCCTCACCCCCGCCGCCATCGAACACACCCTGGACGAGGCTCGGCTCTCGCTCTTCGCCGAGCTGCGCCGCTCTGCCCCCGACCCGGCTATTGTGGACGTGTTTTGCATCAAATATGACTACCACAACGCCAAGGTCCTCCTAAAGGCCCAGGCCACCGGCCAGTCCCCCGACGAGCTGCTGCTGGACGCCGGCCGCTATCCCGCCGGACGCCTCAAGGAGGACTACCTCCAGGGCGACCTGAGCCGGTACAGCGACGCCTTCGCCCAGGCTGTGGCTCAGGCCAAGGAGCTGCTGGCCTCCAGCGGCGATCCCCAGGCCGCCGACCTTTTGCTGGACCAGGCCTACTATGCTGAGATGCTCGCCGCTGCCAAGGCTGCCCGCAGCGCCTTTTTGGAGGGCTATGTGCGGCTGTCTATCGACAGCGTAAATCTGCGCTCCGTGGTCCGCGCCGCTCGGATGGGAAAGGGTCCCGACTTTCTGCGCCGGGTTCTGCTGCCCGAGGGCAACGTAAAAACTGACAGCCTTTTGGCCGCCGGTGCCGGCGCTGCTGATCTGGCAGGGCTTTTTGCCCATACCTATCTCACTGCGGCCGCCCAGGAGGGCGCCGAGGCTATGCGTGGGGGCAGCCTCACCCAGTTTGAGCGGCTGTGCGACAACGCCCTCACCGCCTACCTCTCCCAGGGCAAGCGGGTGGCCTTCGGGGAGCACCCCCTCATCGGCTACCTCTACGCCAAGGAGAACGAGCTGACCACCATCCGGATCATCCTCACCGGCCGCCTGGCTGGACTGGGTGCCGAGACCATCCGGGAAAGGCTGCGTGAGAGCTATGTCTAATGAGAAATACCGCATCGCCGTGCTGGGCGACCAGGACAGCGTGCTGGGCTTTAAGGCCCTGGGGCTGGATGTCTACCCCGCCGAGAGTGTGGAGGCCGCCCGTGCGCTCCTCCACCGGCTAGCCTGGGAGAACACCGCCATCATCTACCTCACGGAGGAGCTGGCCGCCGGGCTGGAGCACGAAATCGCCCGTTACAAGGACGCTCTGACCCCCGCCATCATCCTCATCCCCGGCAAGTCCGGCTCTCTGGGCATCGGCATGGCCAACGTGAAGAAGTCCGTAGAGCGGGCCGTGGGCGCCGACATCCTATGACCCTGCCGGCGGGTAGCCCCCAGCATTGAAATTACCCGAAAGAAGGTCGATATACTTGAGCAGCGGAAAGATCGTAAAAGTCTCCGGACCGCTGGTGGTGGCCACCGGACTTTCGGACGCCAACATGGCCGACGTGGTCCGCGTGGGAGAGCAGCGCCTCATCGGTGAGATCCTCACCATGAACGGCGACTCCGCCTCCATCCAGGTCTACGAGGAGACCTCCGGCCTGGGTCCCGGCGCGGCAGTGGAGACCACCGGCTCCCCCCTGTCTGTGGAGCTGGGCCCCGGCCTCATCGAAAATATCTACGACGGTATTCAGCGCCCCCTGGAGGGCATCATGAAGATTGCCGGGTCCACCATCACCCGCGGCATTGAGGTCCCCGCCCTGGACCGGGAGAAGAAGTGGGACTTCGTGGCCACCGCCAAAAAGGGCGACAAGGTGGTGGGCGGCGACGTCATCGGCACCGTCCAGGAGACCCCCTCCGTCCTCCACAAGATTATGATCCCCCCCAGAATGAGCGGCACCATCGAGTCCATTCAGTCCGGTTCCTTCACGGTACTGGACACCGTAGCGGTGCTGGTGGACGACAAGGGGGAGAAGCACAACCTCACCATGGTGCAGAAGTGGCCTGTCCGTGTGGGCCGGCCCTACAAGCACAAATATCCCCCCAAGACCCCCCTGCTCTCCGGCCAGCGCATCGTGGATGCCCTCTTCCCCGTGGCCAAGGGCGGCACCGCCGCCATCCCCGGACCCTTCGGCTCCGGTAAGACCGTCATGCAGCACCAGCTGGCCAAGTGGTCCGACGTGGACATCGTCATCTACATCGGCTGTGGTGAGCGCGGCAACGAGATGACCGACGTGCTTCGGGAGTTCCCTGAGCTGGTGGACCCCCGTACCGGCGAGTCCCTGATGAAGCGGACCGTCCTCATCGCCAACACCTCTGACATGCCCGTGGCCGCCCGGGAGGCCTCCATCTACACCGGCATCACCATCGCCGAGTACTTCCGCGACATGGGCTATGACGTGGCCGTTATCGCCGACTCCACCTCCCGCTGGGCCGAGGCCCTGCGTGAGATGTCCGGGCGTCTGGAGGAGATGCCCGGCGAGGAGGGCTACCCCGCCTACCTCTCCAGCCGCCTGGCCCAGTTCTACGAGCGGGCCGGCATGGTGGAGTGCCTGGGCTCCGACGAAAACCGCCGGGGCTCCCTCACCGCCGTGGGCGCCGTGTCCCCTCCCGGCGGCGACCTGTCCGAGCCTGTAAGCCAGGCCACCATGCGCATCGTCAAGGTCTTCTGGGCCCTGGACGCCTCCCTGGCCTACAAGCGCCACTTCCCCGCCATCAACTGGCTGAGCTCCTACTCCCTGTATCTGGATACCCTCAAGAGCTGGTATGACGAGCACCTGGGCAAGCAGTTCATGCGCAACCGTGACAAGGCCATGTCCATCCTCCAGGAGGAGGCCAGCCTCAACGAGATCGTGCAGCTGGTGGGCAAGGACTCCCTCTCCCCCGGCGACCAGCTCACCCTGGAGACCGCCAAAATGCTCCGTGAGGACTTCCTGCAGCAAAACGGCTTCATGGAGGTGGACTGGTACTCCAGCTACGACCGGCAGGACAAGATGCTCGCCATGATCCTGGACTACGACGCGCTCTGCCGCGCCGCCATCTCCAAGGGCGCCGCCGCCGCCGACCTGTTCTCCATCCCCTTCCGGGAGAAGATGGGCCGGGCCAAGAGCGTGAGCGAGGAGACCTACCCCGCCGTCTACGCCGACATGGCCCGTGAGATGGCCGAGCAGATCAACGCCGCCATTGCCAAGGGAGGTGCCGAGGAATGATTCGTGAATACAAGACCATCCAGGAGATCAACGGCCCCCTGATGGTGGTGCGTGGCGTGGCGGGCGTGACCTATGATGAGCTGGCCGAGATCGAGCTCTCCGACGGCTCGGTGCGCCGCTGCAAGGTGCTGGAGGTCAACGGCGACAACGCCGTGGTGCAGCTCTTTGAGTCCTCCGCCGGCATCAACCTGAAAAACTCCCGGGTGCGCTTCCTGGGCCACCCCCTGCAGCTGGCCGTATCCGGCGATATGCTGGGCCGAGTCTTCAACGGCATGGGCCGCCCAATCGACGGCGGGCCTGACATCCTGCCCGAGGAGTACCGGGACATCAACGGCCTGCCCATGAACCCCGCCGCCCGTGACTACCCCAACGAGTTTATCCAGACGGGCATCTCCACCATTGACGGCCTCAACACCCTGGTCCGCGGCCAGAAGCTGCCCATCTTCTCGGGCTCCGGCCTGCCCCACGCCGCCCTGGCCGCCCAGATCGCCCGGCAGGCCAAGGTGCTGGGGGACGACGCGGCCAACTTCGCCGTGGTCTTTGCCGCCATCGGCATCACCTTTGAGGAGTCCAACTTCTTCGTGGAGGAGTTCACCCGCACCGGCGCCATCGACCGCACCGTCCTCTTCACCAACCTGGCCAACGACCCTGCCGTAGAGCGTATCGCCACCCCCCGCATGGCCCTCACCGCCGCGGAGTACCTGGCCTTTGAGAAGGATATGCACGTACTGGTCATCCTCACCGACATCACCAACTACGCCGAGGCCCTGCGCGAGGTGTCGGCCGCCAAGAAGGAGGTCCCCGGCCGCCGCGGCTACCCGGGCTACCTGTATACCGACCTCGCCACCATGTACGAGCGGGCCGGCCGTCAGCTGGGCAAGAAGGGCTCCATCACCATGATCCCCATCCTGACCATGCCCGAAGACGACAAGACCCACCCCATCCCCGACCTGACCGGCTACATCACCGAGGGGCAGATCATCCTCTCCAGAGAGTTGTATCGAAAGGGAATTATACCCCCCGTTGACGTTCTGCCCTCCCTGAGCCGTTTGAAGGACAAGGGCGTGGGCCCCGGCAAGACCCGTGAGGACCACGCGGGCACCATGAACCAGCTCTTTGCCGCCTACTCCACCGGAAAGGAGAACAAGGAGCTCATGAGCATCCTGGGCGAGGCCGCCCTCTCCCCCACCGACCTCCAGTATGCCAAGTTCGCCGATGAGTTCGAGCGCCGCTATGTGTCCCAGGGCGCGGATGAGAACCGCTCGGTCATCGAGACCCTGGACCTGGGCTGGGAGCTTTTGAGCCTGCTGCCCAAGGCGGAGCTCAAGCGCATCAAGCCGGAGTATATCGACAAATACCTCCCGAAAAAGGAGGGATAAGCCATGCCGGCAATCAACGTCAATCCCATGCGGCCAGCCGCATGGGGACCCCCGGATTCCACATCCTCGGGCGGAATGAATCCGCCCTGCGGAAATTGCCTGCGGCAATTTACGGCGCAAAAGCGCCGTCCCCGCGTTGCGGGGCCCCTCTGGAAGCGAATGCTGGCCGAAGGGAAGGAGGGGTGATCCATGCCTGCAATTAACGTCAATCCCACCCGGCAGGAGCTCACCCGGCTCAAGGGTCGTCTGAAAACCTCCATCCGGGGCCACAAGCTGCTCAAGGACAAGCGGGATGAGCTGATGAAGCAGTTTATGGATGTGGTGCGGGAAAACCGGGCGGTACGCAAAAAGGTGGAGGAAGGGCTCATGCGTGCCCACGGCTCCTTCACCGTGGCCAGCGCCCTCATGTCCACCGAGATGCTCCAGCAGTCCCTGCTCTACCCCAAGCAGAGCGTGGAGCTGGACATGACCTTCCACAACATCATGTCGGTGAACGTGCCCGAGTACCACTTCCGCACCCGCAGCCAGAACGGCGCGGAGATCTATCCCTATGGCTTCGCCGCCACCAGCGGCGAGCTGGACGACGCGGTGGACGCCCTGTCCCAGGTCTTTCAGGATATGCTCCGCCTGGCCGAGATCGAAAAGACCGCCCAGCTCCTGGCTGAGGAGATCGAAAAGACCCGGCGGCGTGTCAACGCCCTGGAGTATGTGAAGATCCCCCAGATGCAGGAGGCCATCAAGTATATCTCCATGAAGCTGGACGAGAATGAGCGGTCCAATACCATCCGACTCATGAAGGTAAAGGACATGCTGCTCAAGGACGCCATCGAGGAAAAACGGCAGGAGGACCGGCAGGCCATCGAGGCCTTCCGTTCCCGGCCCCAGGCGCCCGAGGGTATTTGACACAAGCGAAGAAGGCCCGGACGG
>DXCX01000020.1 GCA_019115785.1 Candidatus Intestinimonas merdavium
CCGGGCGAAGCCGTCGCCGAAGTAGTGGCTGGTGCCGGCCTGGAGGGCCTTCTTGTCGTGCATCATGCACTCCACGGTGTAGGTCTCCTCAGCGCCGTTGAACTTCTCCTTGTCGGTCTTCTGTCCCTTGACCACCGGCATGGCCAGCACATTCTCCAGGAAGTCGGCGTAGATGTTGAGCATCCGCTGGGTCTCCTCCCGGGCCTCCTCGGCGGTGGCGTGCATGGTGTGACCCTCCTGCCACAAAAACTCCCGGTGGCGCAGGAAGGGGCGGGAGGTCTTCTCCCAGCGGAGGACGGAGCACCACTGGTTGTAGAGCTTGGGCAGGTCCCGCCAGGAGTGGATGATGTTCTTATAGTGTTCACAGAACAGGGTCTCGCTGGTGGGACGGATACAGTAGCGCTCCTCCAGCTTCTCGCTGCCCCCCATGGTCACCCAGGCACACTCGGGGGCAAAGCCCTCCACGTGGTCCTTCTCCTTCTGCAAGAGGCTCTCAGGGATGAGCATGGGGAGGGAGACGTTCTCATGTCCGGTGGCCTTGAACCGGGCGTCCAGCTCCTTCTGGATGTTCTCCCAGATGGCATAGCCGTAGGGGCGGTAGATGAACATGCCCTTGATGCTGGAGTAGTCAATGAGCTCCGCCTTCTTGCACACGTCGGTATACCACTGGGCAAAGTCCACCTCCATATCGGTGATCTGCTCCACCTGCTTTTTGTCCTGTGCCATATATCTCAATCCTTTTCCTGAAATTTTGTCTGTGGTTCATTTTATGTTCCCCAACGGGAAAAGTCAAGTCTTCCCGGGGATTTGAAGCCCTGTCTCACTCTTTGACCAGGTGGGACAGGGTGCGGCTCAGCACGGCAAAGTCAATGGGCTTGGAGATATGTCCGTCCATGCCCGCCTCGGTGGTCTTGGCAATGTCCTCGGCAAAGGCGTTGGCCGTGACAGCGATGATGGGCACACTGGCGGCGTCAGGCCGGTCCATGGCCCGGATGGCCCGGGCGGCGGTGCGGCCATCCATCACCGGCATCTGCATGTCCATGAGGATGGCATGGATGGTGTGGGGCAGACTTTGCCGGAACATCTCTACCGCCTCCGCCCCGTTCTTCGCCTGGATCACCTCCAAACCATTCATGGTCAGGATGGCCACAGCAATCTCCATGTTGAGGGCGTTGTCCTCGGCCAGGAGTACCCGCTTTCCCACGAGGTGCCCCTGCTCCCCGCCGTCCTCCGGCTCCGCCACGCCCTCTTCCTCCTGTACGGTCTCCAGGGGCAGGGTCACCGTAAAGCGGCTTCCCTCCCCCAGGGTGCTCTCCACCGCGATCTCGCCGTTCATCTGCTGGACCAGGCTCTTGACGATGGGCATGCCCAGGCCGGTGCCGGTGATGGCTTGGGAGGAAAACCGTGTCTCCCGGGCGTAGGGGTCAAAGATATGCTCTAAAAACTGCTCCGACATGCCGATGCCGGTGTCCTCTACGATGAACTGGTACTTGCTGTGCTGGTGGAAGTCGAATTGCTTCACCGCCACCTCCACCCGGTCCCCCGTCTCACTGTATTTAAAGGCGTTGGAGAGAAGGTTGCCCAGGATCTGCCCCAGCTTGAAGGGGTCCCCCTCCACCATGGCGTCGGTCACCTCCAGCCGGACCGAAAAGGCCCGCCCCTCCTCCCGCGCCATGTCATGAAAGACGGCGGTGACATCCTCCACGCACTGCCGGAGGTCAAAGGGGCGGCGTTCCAGGTTGCTGCGGCCCGACTCCAACCTGGAGAGCTCAAGAATATCGTTGATGAGGGCCAGGAGTTGCTTGCCGGAGAACTCGATCTTCCGCATATACCCGTCCACCCGCTCCCGGTCGTCCCGGTCCCGCTGGGCCAGCTCGGACAGGCCAATGATGGCGTTGAGGGGGGTGCGCATGTCGTGAGACATGCTGGAGAAAAAGGCGTTTTTAGCTTGGGTGCTCTCCTCGGCGGTGTCCAGCGCTTCCTGAAGGACCCGCACATGCTGGAGCTGCTGCCGCTTTTCCAGATCCACCTCTCGGAAGCAGAGGATGACCTCATCGGGGGCCCGGCCGCTGTCGTAGAGGGTGCGGATGTTCACCCACCGGTAGACGCCGCCGAAGCGGCGCTGATAATCTCCGCCGTAGTCGGGAACCTTGTCGGCCACCCGCTGCCGAATGCTCTCCAATGAGAAGGCCCGGGCAAATTCGTGGAAGGTTTCCGGCTCCACCAGGGTACCGATGGTATCGATAAGGCTCTGGTACTCCCCCGTTTTGGGCAGCGTCCTCTCCATATCCGTGGCCAGCTTGATGGCCTCATAGGTTCCGGTATTATAGTTGACCCGATAGATGGCGTAAAAGGAGTCCCCCAGAATATGGATGGTGCTGTCGGCCCGCCGGATGCGCCGGCTGTTCATCAGGTCCCGGACCAGCATCACCACCATGGCCGCCATCACCAGAGCGGAAACGGCCGCCAGTACCATGACGGGAAGATTCCGCTCCCCCATAAGCACGTTCTGGAGTGGAATGGTGAGGATGACCGTCCAGCCATTGCTCATTTCACAGTAGTAGACGCCCCGCTCTACCTCATCCGGGTCCTGGAAAAAGGCATCATAGGACAGCAGAGAGCCGTCCCGAATCCCTCCGATCAGGGCGCCGGCAAAGTGCTGGAGCTCCGTTTCGGATACCTCCCACTTGGTGGAGGCATAGAGGAGGGTCCCTTCCGCATCGCATAGGTAGACTGAGCCGCCCTCAGGCAGGCTTTTGCGCTCCACCCGCTCATTCAGGTTCTGGGGAAAAATGTCCATGGCCAGCACATCGTCGGAGTCACCGAATTTTCTGGCCGCGGTGATCACCTGGCGACCGGTGATGGCGTCAATGTAGGCGTTGGTGAAAATGACCTGGCCATCGGCAGCCAGGGCCTGGCGGTACCATTCGGTGTCCCGATAGTTGTAGGAGGTATCCCCCTCCCAGGGATTGGCGGCCACGATGGCGCCGTCTATGACGGCATAGGGGTCCATGATATTCTCCCCCACAATGGCGGTAAGCTTCGTGAAATAGCCGTGGAGCCATATCTGGAGCGCCCCAGCGTCCGCTCCGGATTGGCTCAGTTCCTCCACATAACGGCTCCCCAGCTCCAGGAAGTTCCGGAGGGTGGACACATGCAGCTCCTCCTCAGAGGCGTAGCTCTCGGCCAGGGACATCCCCAGGTCCTGGGTGTTCTGGAGGAGCTTATTTCGGACCAGGACCACGCCAAAAATGAGCATGCTCACACACGCCGCCATCAGCAGGATGCTCAGCGCCGTATGGATGAATGCTCTCTTGCCGCTGTTCACTGCGCTCTCCCCTTTTCTATCTTTCTCGCTTTCATCATCATACCTCCAAATATATGGGAAGTAAACGGGGCTGTCTCATTTTCCTATCTCTGCGGGTACGGGGCAGGGGGCGGTGGCAGGGGATGGAACGAGGAAATTTGCCTCCGTGCCACACTGGTCAAAATCTCCGCGGCGGCTTTGAGATTACCCCAGCCTATATGCGGGGGCTGGCGGACCGGCAGCCCGAAAAACAAAAAAGCAGCGCTCCGGTCTGACGCAACCAGTTCGGAGCGTATCCTCTCTTATATGGCTATTTTTCAAACAAGACCTGGATACCTTTGCATTATTAAATTCTGCTATAAAATACTACAAAATCCCATTATTTAACACGTGTGTTCCTTGCACCGCCTGGAAAAGGAGCGTATAATTTGAACAAGAGGCGTGGGGCCGCGGGGTCCCTTTTTCCGCGCCGCCGGGCCGGGTCCGGACGGGCCGTCCCGTTTTCCATCCACCCCGTCGTACCCGTGGGCGTCACGGGAATGAAATGAAAGGAAGCAGACAGACATGAAGAGACGAACTCTGGCACTCATTCTGACCCTGGGCCTGACCCTGGGCCTGACTGGCCCGGCGGGGGCCGCCAGCAGCGAGACCGGCTTCAGCGATGTCAGCGACCTGGACTATTTCGCCCAGGCGGTGGACTGGGCGGTGGAGAACGGTATCACCCAGGGTACCGGCGGCGGCGCCTTTTCCCCCGACGCCACCGTCACCCGGGCCGAGGCGGTGACCTTCCTGTGGCGGGCCGCCGGGGCTCCGGCCCCCAAGACCGCCTCCTCTTCGTTCTCTGATGTCACCGACAAAAATGCCTACTACTATGACGCCGTGCTGTGGGCGGTGGAGAATGGCCTCACCCAGGGCGTGGGCGGCGGCCGGTTCAACCTCACCGGCACCCTGGCCTACGACCAGATCTTCACCCTCCTGTGCCGCTTTGCCGGGGAAGAGGCTTCGGGCAGCAACTGGTCAGACACCGCCGTAAGCTGGGCCAAAACCAGCGGCCTCACTTCCGGGCTGAGCTTCACCGCCAAGGGCGCCTGCCCCCGGTCCGACGTAGTCTACTGCCTGTTCAAGCAGCTGGGAGACGGAGAGAACACCAGCGGGCAGACCCAGGAGGAGCAGAAGTCCGAATAGACCAAGCAGCCCGAAAAACAGGAGGTCCCCGAGGGTGTACCCGTTGGCCTGTCGAACGAGGAAGGGGCCAGGGCTGCCATCCTCAACGGCCTTTTGGAGCACCACTACAGCCTGGACGTAGAGCCGTACCATTTGAGCGCCGCCGAGGTGGAGTCTCTGGCCCGTGAGGTCACCGACATCGATGGGGAAAATCCCTTCGGCGTCTACGATATCGTCCCCGGCGACAAGGTCCTGGTCATCCTCTACTGGACCGAGGAACTGAAGGAATCGGCGATCGCCAGCGGGCAGATCATCACGGAAGAGATCCGGGCCGAGGCCCAGCGAGTGGTGGCTCAGGTGGTCACCGACGGTATGAGCAGCTACGACATCGCCAAGGCCCTCCACGACTACCTGGTGCTCAACTGCGCGTACGATATGCGCCTGTACAGCGGCAACATGCCTCAGACCTCCTACACCGCCCAAGGTGCCCTGATGGACCACACCGCGGTGTGCTCCGGCTACGCCAAGGCCTATGAGCTGCTGATGGAGATCGCCGGCATCCCCTGCGAATATGTCTCCGGCTATGCCACCGGCGGCCACGCCTGGAACCTGGTGGAGATCGACGGGGAATGGTACCATTTGGACACCACCTGGGACGACCCCATTCCCAACCGGGAGGGCTATGTCCGCTATGATTACTTTCTGAAGAGCGACAGCTATATGCGTCAACACCAGCACACCAGCTGGAGTGCCGACCGCGCCTGCACCAGCACCAAGTACGACAATACGGATCTGCCCGACAGCTTTGAGCAGCAGAAGCAGGAACAGCAGAAGCAGGAACAGCAGCAACAGGAGCAGCAGCAGCAGCAGCAGGAGCAACAGCAGCAGGAGCAGCAGGCCCAGAGGCAGGAGCTTCTCAACAATGTACTGAATTTCTGCCGTGATGCCATTGATAAGCGCCCCTATCCGACGCAGGCGGAGCTCCAGGCCGCGGCCCTCGCCGACCTGGAGGCGGTCCAGACCTTTGAGGTCCCCTTAGACGGCACCAGCTACACGTATAAAGATGTGAACGATGTCTTAAATGAACTGGAGACAGCTCTCGCCACGGACTACCCCGATCTGAAGCTGACCGGCACCATTTCCACCAGGAACACCATTGCGTTCCGCCGACTGGACGTAGAGCAGGAACTCCAGCGCCGTCAGGCACTCCAAGAGGATGCGTATGAGGCCCAGAAAAATGCCGAGGTCCAGGCCCTCCGGGCATTCCTTGAGGAAACCATCATGAACATGGACAGCAAGAGTATGGAGCTCACCGTTCCCTACTCCGACCAGGTCATCAGTCAGGCCTGCGATGAGATGTGCACCGTAGGGTACAGCTTCGGCGGCTATACCTTCCATATGCCCTGGAGCGAGTCCGACTACATCATATCGTTCAACAAGTTCCGCGGGGTGGTGAGCATTACCAACAACAAATGGGCCGACGGAGAGACCGCGAAGTACGCAGCCATCATTGAGGCAGCCATCGACAGCGGGGCCAGTCAGGTGGAGCTCTCTCCCGGGGACTATAAGAACGGCACGGCCTACGCCTCTGCCGCTTATCGCCTGGTGGGCACCGACGGCTACCGCACCTCCGGCGGCAGTGTGGCCGGGGAGGACTACACCCTGGGGTGGGTGGGCACCGATGCGAGCTCCGGCATCTCTACCGTGTCCATCACCTACACTGCCCAGTCGGGGATGACCGAGGGAGAGGCCATGGACTACTACCTCCAGCAGCTCCGGGCCGCCGTTGAACGTGGGGACACGGAGGTGACCCTGGCCACCCAGTTCGGGGACAACAACTATTCCGACACGCTGCTGGATGCCTGCGAAACGGTGCGGAATGAGACGGGCTATGGCGTCTATGTCACCGCAGGCTCTGTGGCCAGCGGCAACAACACTGTCACCATCACCCCACCCAGTGGGAGATGACCCATGCGCAGTGGAGCGGGAACCCCCAAAACCCTTCCGTGAAACAAGGCAGAGCGGACCATCCGAGATAAAATGACCGCAAAATGCAAAGGGCCTGTTGCAAAATAGGATTTTGAAAAATCAGGCCAAAGAAAAAGTTAGCGAGAACCGTCAAAGCGGCGGTTCTCGCTAACTTTTTTAATGCACATATTTCCCGCTTGGGTCTAAAACTGCATTTT
>DXCX01000021.1 GCA_019115785.1 Candidatus Intestinimonas merdavium
CGGGACTTGAACTCGGGGTGGAACTGTACTCCCACGAACCAGGGGTGTCCGGGCAGCTCCACCGCCTCCACCAGTCGCCCGTCCGGGGAGAGTCCAGCCAGGACCAGCCCCTTGGCGGTGAGGGTCTCCCGGTAGTCGTTGTTGAACTCGTAGCGGTGCCGGTGCCGCTCGGAGATGTCCGAAACGCCGTAAGCCCGCTGACAGGGCCCGCCTGACATTGTGAGATGGCAGGGGTAGGCCCCCAGACGCATGGTTCCCCCCTTGGCTGTGACCCCCACCTGGTCGGGCATGAGATCAATGACGGGATAGGGAGTGTCCGGGTCCAGCTCACTGGAGTGGGCGCCGGTGAGGCCAGCGGCGTCCCGGGCGAACTCCACCACCGCCATCTGCATACCCAGGCAGATACCGAAGTAGGGCACCTTGTGTTCCCGGGCGTACTTCACGGCAGAGAGCATGCCATCAATGCCCCGGCTGCCGAATCCTCCCGGGACCAGCACCCCCTGACAGCCCTTCAGCAGCTCGGCGGCGTTGGTGTCGTTGAGGTCCTCAGAGTCCACCCAACGGATGTCCACCTTCACATCGTTGATGATGCCGGCGTGGGCCAGAGACTCCACCACAGAGAGATAGGCGTCGTGAAGCCCCACGTACTTACCCACCAAGGCGATCTCCACACGCTCCTTCGCCGCCTTCTCACGCTCCACCAGGGCGGTCCACTCGATGAGGTCCGGGGGTGTGGCGGTGAGGCCCAGCCGGCGGCACACCGCCCGGGCCAGTCCCGCCTCCTCCAGCATCAGTGGGACCTCATAGAGGGAGGAGGCGGTGAGGTTCTCAATGACATTCTCCGGGGGGATGTTGCAGAACAGGGAGATTTTTTTCCGGATGTCCTCCGGTACGGGCCGGTCGGAGCGGCAGACGATGACGTCGGGCTGGATGCCCAGGCCCAGCAGCTCCTTGGCCGAGTGCTGGGTGGGCTTGCTCTTGAGCTCATCGGAGCCGGGGATGGACACCACCAGGGAGACGTGGAGGTACATGACGTCCTGCCGCCCCACCTCAGCGGACACCTGACGGATGGCCTCCAGGAAGGGTTGGGACTCGATGTCACCCACGGTGCCGCCGATCTCGGTGATGACCACGTCCACATTGCCCCGGCGCCCCACCCGGTAGATCCGGTCCTTGATCTCGTCGGTGATGTGGGGGATAACCTGGACAGTCCCCCCCAGGTAACCCCCCTCCCGCTCCCGGTTGAGGACGGTCCAGAACACCTTGCCCGAGGTCACAGAAGAGTCCACCGTCAGATCCTCGTCGGTGAAGCGCTCATAGTGCCCCAGATCCAGATCGGTCTCAGCGCCGTCGTCGGTGACAAAGACCTCCCCGTGCTGGAAGGGGTTCATGGTGCCCGGGTCCACGTTCAGATAGGGGTCGAACTTCTGGAGGGCCACCTTCAGCCCCCGCTGCTTGAGCAGCCGCCCCAGGGACGCCGCCGTGATGCCCTTGCCCAGGCCGGAGACCACGCCCCCCGTGACAAAAATGTACTTGACCGCCATACGATTTCCTCCCATCTTGGATGGGACGCCCTTGTCCCGGAACACCCTTGTTCCATAAAAATCCTTTCTATTTTACGCGCAGGACCTTGACCCGTCAAGGGGCGCGGGAAAAAAATCCGACGCCGGGAGGAAAAGCTCCTCCCGGCGTCGGCAGACTTTGTATGGATTATTTCTGGGTAAACTCCACGGTCACGCCGGATTCCTCGATGGTCAGCTTATCCCCGTTCAGGGTCATGGTGCCGGTGTCACCCTGGACATCCACCGTCACGGTGCTGCCGTCCTGGCTCCAGGTACCCTCCACCTCTACGCCGTTGAGGGCCATGACCAGCTTGCCGTCGGCCTCGAAGCTGTAGGTCATCTCGCCGCCCAGCAGGCCCTCCAGGGTGGCCTTATCCACTTCGGTGTCCCCCTGGGAGCCACCGCTGAGGGCCCAGGTGGTGCCGGTGAGGTCGGTGGTCTCGCTGCCGCCCCCGCCGCCGCAGGCGGCCAGGCTCAGCACCAGGGTCAGGGCCAGCAGCAGGGAGAGCAGTTTGGATGTTGTCTTTTTCATTGGGTTTTCCTCCTTCGATTTCTTCCGCCCCGTTCACAGGGCGCTGTATCTTTTATCGCTCGAATGGGGAAAAAAGTGACACCCAAGGCAAAATTCACCGTCTCCGCTGCCGATTCCGTTTTTTACGGGCCTTATTTCCCGCCGCTCACCCCGCCAGGGCGGCAAAGATGGTCTCCCCCCAGTCCTCCACCTTCCAGCTGCCGCTGCCGTCGGGGATGAGCCAGAAGACATAGTCCCCCTCTCCCCGTGGGGAATCGGCGGTAAAGGCGGCATAGAGGACCAGCACGTCGGCGCGCTCCAGGCCACTGCCCTGGCCCCTGCCGTCTTGCAGATAGAGCTGGGCGTGATAGCGGGCGTAGCCGGGCATGTACCGCAGGGAGCCCTCCAGAGGCTCCCCCCAGCCCTCCCGGTCGAACCAGGCCGATAAAGCTTCCATGCCGGCGTCCAGCTGCTCCTGGGTAAAGGGGTCCTCCGCCGCCGCCAGGTCCATGTAGAGATTGAACATCCTGTGGTAGGGGCTCTCCTCATAGGGGTAGGCGGGCCGGTACCAGAGCACTGTATCCCCCGTGGTGATGCGCAGAAGCCCGCCCTCCTCCAGGAAGAGGAGCTCGTCTCCGGCATTGGCCCGGTACCGCATGACCTCGCCGTCGATGGTTCCCGGCGCCTGGCTCTCCACCCACACAACGGCGTAGAGGTACCGGCTGATCTCATCGGCCATCCTCCCTCTCTCGAGAAAGCCGATGGAACCCCGTCGGGTGCTGGGGGCCTCGTCCAGGTAGTAGATGCTCTCCAAAGCCCCGTCCTGGTCCGCCACCTGCCGGATGGCGCCCAGCAGGTTCCCGGTGGGCGTGCCCTCCAGGAGGGTAAATTTCATCCCCGACAGGGCCTCGTCGCCGTACTCTCCCCGGAACCAGTCCATGGCCGCCTGCACCGGGTCCAAAAGGCCGGGCCGGTGTCCCTCATCCACCTGGGCCTGGAGGTCGGCGTAGTATTCCCCCGCCGGCACCTCGATGCCCCGGGGCAGCACCTTGCTCCAGCCGCCGTAGTTGTTTTCAAAGGTCCCCTCCACGCACCAGATGCCGCCGCTCCCCTGGGTGGCGGGCTGGGAGAGGAGGAGGGTCAGGGACAGGGAGTAGTCGGCGTCGTGGCACTCCACATACCGGTGTTCCCCCTGCCACAGGAAGGGGGACTCCAGATCGGCCCTACCGTCGTAGGGGGTAAGGCCGTTGCGGGCGATGAAGTCGGCCTGTATATCGGCAAGCCTAGAACGGATATACTCCCACCGCTGGTAGTTTGGGTCATTGGCGCTCAAATCTCCGCCCGTGGTATAGTACTGTACGTCGGTGGGCTCCGCCATGCCGTAATACCATCCGCCGCCCTGAGCGAAGATGGTCTGCCCCGCCCCGCCGTTGACGGCCAGGTAGTTTTGCTCATACTCCGCCTGATCATAGCGGAAGAGGGTGAAGAGAAAGCCCATGGGGCTGTCCAGCTCCTCCATGGACGCCTCGTAGCTGGAGCGGTGGTATACGGAGGGAAAGACCGGCTCCGAA
This sequence comes from Candidatus Intestinimonas merdavium, assembly GCA_019115785.1. Lineage (GTDB taxonomy): Bacteria > Bacillota > Clostridia > Oscillospirales > Oscillospiraceae > Intestinimonas > Intestinimonas merdavium. The sequence goes on from DXCX01000021.1 coordinate 3,645, forward strand.
CCGTCCCCCAGGTCCCCGTCAAAGAGTACCATGGTGTCCTCCACGATGTCGATGGGGATGGCCAGGGCGAGCCCGCCCCCCAGGTCATAGAGGGCGGCGTCGGTCAAGAGGGCGTCCGGGTCCACCGTGGGGGCCGGATTGGGCGCCTGGGGCTCGGCAGAGGCCGACGCCTCCGGAGCCTGGGTCTCGATGGCCGCCCCTCCGATGAGGGAACAGCTCCCCAGCAGCAGGGCGGCGCACAGGGCCAGGGCCAGGGCGGCGGGGCCTTGTCTCTTCAGGTTCACCAGATTCACCAGCCTTTCCTTCAGATGCTCCTTTTCCTCACACAGGGTGGTGACAACCAGTCCCTTGGGGGGCGCCGCCGCCAGGGAGAGCAGGGTCTCCCCGTACCGCCGCCGCTCCTCCGGACCCAGCTTCCCCACCGCTCCCTCGTCACAGGCGAGCTCACACCGCCGGGCCAGCTCCCGGCGGAAGAGGGGCATGAGGGGATTGAACCAGTGGATGCTGGCCACCACGGCTGAAAACCACTTGTATAGGAGGTCATGGCGGCGGAGATGGGTGAGCTCGTGGCGGAGAATGTCCTCCAGCCGCCCCCGGTCCTCCACCCCCTCGGGCAGGAATACGGTGGGCCGCCGCAGTCCCAGGGCCATGGGACCGGGGACTCCGGGACTCACCGCCAGTGCCGTTTTCCCCTTGGGGTCCAATTCTTTCAACACATCCAGCGCCATTGGACCCGGGGCGTGGCTCCCCCGCCGGACCAGCTCCGCAAAGCGCAGATAGCTCCAACTGTACCAGCCCAGGCTAAGGGCAAAGCCCAGGGCCCAAGCCGTGAACCACAGGGTGGACGAGGTGAGAACCGCCCCCCAGTCTACCACCGGGGCCGGGACCGCCGTCTCCCCGCCCTCGGATGGGACCTCCGGCCCACCGACGGAATCCGGGGAGTGGCCGCCCTGGTTTGTGGGTGGAAACAGGACGGTGGTCCCGCCGGCCTGCTCCTCCGCCGGGTTGGTCATCACCACACTCATCACACTAGTGCTATACGGATCGGCAGGGACGGGCAGCTCCACCCACACCGGCACACACAGCCGGAGGAGCACCAGCAGCCACAGGTAGTAGCCCGCTGCCCGGCTGATCCGGCCTCCCAGCAGCCGGAGCACTCCCATCAGGACCACCCCCAGCACCGAGCCCAGGAGACTCAGCCGCAGCAGGGTGAGGAGAAAGCCGGTCATGTCTCCTCCCCCCTTTTTTCCTCCCACAGACGATCAAAGAGGTCCCGGAGTTCAGCCACATCCTCCCGGTCCAGCTGCCGCCGCTCCACCAGGGCGGCCACCAGGTCCTTGGCGCTGCCGGCATAGAGCTTGTCGATGAGGGCACTGGTCTTATAGTCCCCCAGCGCCTCCCGGCTCACCAGGGGGCGGTAGTGGTATACTCCCCGCTTCTCCTGGACCACCGCCCCCTTCTCCAGCAGCCGCCGGAGCAGAGTCTTCACCGTGTCGCCACTCCAGCCCTTCCGGGCCGATACGGCCTCCTTCACCTGGGCCAGGGTCAGGTCCTCCCCCTGCCACAGCACCTCCATCACCTCCAGCTCGGCGTCGGTGATCCTGGCCTCTGTCTCCCACATAGGAGCGCCCCCTTTTCTGCAATGTAGGCTACACTTGTCCCCTTTGTTTATAGGGTACAACTGTAACCCATCCTTGTCAAGGCAGAATTGGTAACAATTCAGAGAGGAAAAAAGGACCCGCCGCGGAACGAAATGGTTCCGTGCGGGTCCGGCACAAGGGCTCAGCGGTGATAGAGCTTGTTGGTCTCATAGGTGGGCTCGCAGGTGAGACGCATGCCCAGCTTGGCATAGGTGCCCGAGTCAGGAGCGGAGAGGATGACGGAGGCGTGGGCCTCGCAGTCCCGGAGCTGGGAGAGCTGGTCCAGAGCCTGACGGGCCAGGGGATTGGTGGTGGCCGAGATGGCCAGGGCGATGAGGGTCTCGTCGGAGTGGAGGCGGGGGTTGGCGCTGCCCAGGTGCTTGACCTTCACGGTCTGGATGGGCTCGATGGCCTCCCGGGAGATGAGGTGGTGCTCATGATCAATGCCGGCCAGGCGCTTGAGGGCGTTGAGGAGGGTGGTAGCGGAGGCCCCCATGAGGTCGGTGGTCTTGCCGGTGACCACCTCGCCGTCGGGGAGCTCGATGGCGGCTGCCGGCTTGCCCGTCTCCTCGGCCACCGCCAGGGCGGCCCCCACCACCGGGCGGAGGGAGGCGTCGGCCTTCACCTGCTGCATCAGGAGCTCCAGCTTGTAGACCGGCTCATCTCCGCAGCGGCCCTGCCGGCGGTCGCACAGGGCGGCGTAGTACCGGCGGACGATCTCCTGCCGGGCCGCCTCACAGACCACGGCGTCGTCCACGATGCAGTTGCCCACCATATTGACCCCCATGTCGGTGGGGGACTTGTAGGGACACTCCCCGGTGATCTTCTCGAAGATGGCGGAGAGGACGGGGAAGATCTCCACGTCCCGGTTGTAATTCACCGTGGTCTTCCCGTAGGCGGCCAGGTGGAAGGGGTCGATCATGTTCACATCGTTCAGGTCGGCGGTGGCCGCCTCATAGGCCAGGTTTACCGGGTGCTGGAGGGGCAGGTTCCAGATGGGGAAGGTCTCGAACTTGGCGTAGCCGGCCTTGATCCCCCGCTTGTACTCATGGTAGAGCTGGGAGAGGCAGGTGGCCATCTTGCCGCTGCCGGGTCCGGGGGCGGTGACCACCACCAGGGGACGGGAGGTCTCAATATATTCGTTTTTGCCATAGCCCTCATCGCTGACGATAAGGGAGACATTGTTGGGATAGCCCGCAATGGGATAGTGGAGGAAGACCTTCATCCCCAGGTCCTCCAGCCGCTTTTTAAAAGCGTCGGCGGCGGGCTGGCGGTCGTACTGGGTCACCACCACGCTGCCCACGTAGAGACCCTGGGCCCGGAAGGCGTCAATGAGGCGGAGGACATCCACGTCATAGGTGATGCCTAGGTCACCGCGAATCTTATTCTTCTCAATGTCGCTGGCACAGATGGAGATGACCATCTCCACATCCTCCTTGAGCTCCAGGAGCATGCGGATCTTGCTGTCGGGGGCGAAGCCGGGCAGCACCCGGGAGGCGTGGTAGTCATCAAAGAGCTTTCCGCCGAACTCCAGATACAGCTTGTCCCCAAACTGGGCGATGCGTTTTTTGATGTGGGCGGACTGGGTCTCCAAATATTTTGCGTTGTCAAAGCCGATCCTTTTCATGGGATGTCTTCCTTTCTGCCGGTAATCCTGTTCCATAAGGATATATTGTACCACCTGTGGGGGAAAAAGTCTAACATATCATATCCACCGGCCTCTGGTCACGCCTTGGAACGCCCCCCGCTGTCCCTTTTATCAAGAATATACATGTATGCCTACCGAAAAGGGCCTGCCGCAAAATAGGAATTTAAATAATCCGCCCAAATAAAAAGTTACTGAAAACCGCTTAAGCCGCAGTCTTCAGTAACCTTTTTAAAGTGTCAATTTTCTATTCGGGCCTGAACCCTACTTTACAGCAGGCCCTTTTTCACCCTTGCTGACCGGTTCAGGAGGGGTAGCCGATGATGATGGTATCAATGGCGTTCCAGTCCTCATTGTTGCCGCCAAAGGCGCCGTTGGCGTCCTTGGAGATGGTCATGGTGACGGTCTGGTCGGCCAGATAGCCCAGGCTGCTCATCTGCTCCCGCACCAGGCCCAGGATGACATTGGCATACTCCACGCTGTAGGCTTCATACTCCGCCTGGGTCATGGAGTAGAGCACCTCAGAAGTGTACTTGGCATTGAGGGCGTTCAGGGGGGCATAGGTGCCGGAGTCGTAGACCTCAGCGGCCCGGGTGACCACGTCGATGGGGCTGACGGTGACATCCACAAGATAGCTGCCGTCCGCCTGCTCCACGGGAGTGCCCACGGTGTACTTGGCGTGGCTGTAGATCTCAGTGATGAGGTCGATGATCTCGTTCTTGACAGTGGTGTCCATGGTGTCAAAGCTCTCATTGTTCTCGGGCATCACGATGCCCCAGTACAGGGAGAAGAACTCAGACTCGGCCAGGATGTTCTGCAGGTGGCTGGCCTCAGCCTCCTCCGCGGTGACATCCACCATGGCCAGATAGGAGGGGTCATACTTGCCCAGATAGAGCTCATCCAGATTACCCTGGACCAGGGCCTGGGCCTCTTCACCGGTAATGGTAAAGGGGATGGAGGAGAGTACCACGGTGCTGGTCTCGCTGTCCCAGCCAACCTCCAGACCCAGGGCGTTGGACACGGCCCGCACAGGCAGGTAGGTGGTGCCGTCCACAGCGAAGGGCTCCACCACAGTGCCGTTGGCGTCAGTGAGGCTGAGGAGGGTGCCGTCCAGGGTGACCTTGATGTCAGAGTAGTCGGCCTGGAGGGTCATGCCGATGGTACGGCCCTTGGCGGGGATACTGGTGGTCTGGGTGGTGACCTGGCCGCCGCTGGTGAGGGCCACGGTGCTGGTGTCAGCCTGCCACTCCACATTCAGGCCCAGGGCGCCAGCCACAGCCCGCACAGGCAGGTAGGTGGTGCCATTCACGGCAAAGGGCTCCACGGTCTCTCCGTTGGCGTCAGTGAGCACCAGATAGGCTCCATCCAGCATCACCTTGATGTCGGAGAAGTCAGCCTGGATGGACTGGGCCCCGGTGAGGGCCAGGGCATTACCGGCCAGGCCGGCGGTGAGGGTCAGGGTGAGCAGCCCGCAGGCGAGGCCGCGCAGGTGGGGATTACGCATGGGATCAAACTCCTTTCCATTCTCAAAAATGCATAATTATTTTATATCATGCAATCAAGGATTGTAAAGAGGTTCGTCCAAAGTAGTCGTCAGCGCCTCCAAATAAAACACTCAAGCTGAAATTATGTCACCTTCTCCCGCTTTGGCTGGACATCTGCCCCCATCAGGCGTACAATATGCATCACTGGGTGCGCCTGGTTCGGCCCGCTCAAGCGGCTTTGCCAAAGTGCTGAAAAAAGGAGTAAGCTATGGAATCATTGATACAGACCCTGGCCCGGGAGCTGGGCCGGGAGCCTACCCACGTGGAAAATGTGGTCAGACTCATCGACGAGGGAAACACCATTCCCTTCATTGCCCGCTACCGGAAGGAGCTTCACGGAGCCATGGACGACACCACCATGCGCACCCTGGCCGACCGGCTCCAGTATCTGCGCAGCCTGGACAAGCGCCGGGAGGAGGTCAAGGCCTCCATCGAGGGTCAGGGAAAGCTGACAGAGGAGCTCGCCGCCGCTATCGACGCCGCCGCCACCCTGGCGGAGGTGGAGGACCTCTACCTCCCCTACAGGCCCAAGCGCCGCACCCGTGCCACCATGGCCAGGGAGAAGGGGCTGGAGCCCCTGGCCGACGCCCTCTTCGCCAAGGGGAGCCCGGTGGACCCTATGGCCCTGGCGGCCGACTTCATTGACCCCGAAAAGGGGGTGGAGACGGCGGAGGACGCTCTTCAGGGGGCAAACGACATCATCGCCGAGGCCATCAGCGATGACGCCTCCGTCCGCAAAGCCCTGCGGGAACTCTATCTCCGGCGGGGCATGTTGGTCTCCCGGGCGGCGGAAAAGGACCCTGACGACTCCGTCTACCGCCTCTATTACGACTTTGCTTCCCCGGTAAGCCGGATCCAGGGCCACCAGGTGCTGGCCATCAACCGGGGAGAGCGGGAGGGCATCCTGAAGGCCGGGGTGGAGCTGGACGGTGAGATGGCCAGGGTGGCCCTCCGACGGCAGGTGGTCCCCGGCCGGGCGGCCATGGAGTTTGTCCGCTCCGCCGCCGACGACGCCTGGGACCGCCTGCTGGAGCCCTCCCTGGAGCGGGAGATCCGCAATGCCCTCACCGAGGAGGCCGATGAGGGGGCCATCCACAACTTTGCTCTCAACCTCAAGCCCCTTTTGATGCAGCCGCCGGTGAAGGGCTTTGTCACCATGGGGCTGGACCCCGGGTACCGCAACGGCTGCAAGGTGGCCGTGGTGGACGGCACTGGCAAGGTGCTGGACACGGCGGTGGTCTATCCTACCTTCAGCGAAAAGAAAAAGCAGGAGGCCATCGAGGTCCTTTCCAGACTGGTGAAAACCCACGGCGTGCGGCACATCGCCATTGGCAACGGCACCGCCAGCCGGGAGACCGAGCAGATGACGGTGGAGCTCATCAAAAAGGTGGGGGGCGAGCTCTCCTACATGATCGTCAGCGAGGCGGGGGCCAGCGTGTACTCGGCCTCCAAGCTGGCCGCCGAGGAGTTCCCCGATTACGACGTCAACCTGCGCTCCGCCGTCTCCATTGCCCGGCGGCTCCAGGACCCTCTGGCCGAGCTGGTGAAGATCGACCCCAAGGCCATTGGGGTGGGCCAGTACCAGCACGACATGCCCCAGGCACGGCTGGACGAGGCCCTCTCCGGAGTGGTGGAGGACTGTGTCAACGCCGTGGGGGTGGACCTGAACACCGCCTCGGCCCCCCTTCTCCTCCGGGTCTCCGGCCTGAACAACACCACCGCCAAGAATATCGTCAAATACCGGGAGGAAAACGGCGCTTTCACCACACGGAGGCAGCTTTTGAAGGTTCCCAAGCTGGGGCCCAAGGCCTTTGAGCAGTGCGCCGGCTTCCTGCGGGTGCCCGAGAGCAAAAACGTGCTGGACAATACCGCCGTCCACCCCGAGAGCTATGCCGCGGCGGAAAAGCTCTTGTCCCTGTGCGGCTGTGACCTCAGTTCGGTGCGGGCAGGGGCTCTCTCCGACCTCCGGGACCGGGTGTCCGCCTACGGAGAGTCCGCCGCCGCCGAGGCCTGCGGCGTGGGTCTCCCCACCCTCCGGGACGTGGTGGAGGAGCTCATGAAGCCGGGCCGGGACCCCCGGGACGAGCTGCCAAAGCCCATCCTGCGCACCGACGTGCTGGAGATGAAGGACCTGAAGCCCGGCATGGAGCTCACCGGCACCGTCCGCAATGTCATCGACTTCGGCGTCTTTGTGGACATCGGGGTCCACCAGGACGGCCTGGTCCACATCTCCCAGCTCAACACCCCCCGGCGGGTGAGCCACCCCAGCCAGGTCTGCGCCGTGGGGGACGTGGTCACCGTGTGGGTGCTGGAGGTGGACGAGAAGAAAAAGCGCATCAGCCTCACCATGAAAAAGCCCAAGGATCAGGCTCCATCAGGAGGGATAGCATGAGCATGCTCACTTTTGATGAGGTAGGAGCCCTGCTGGACGATATGGCGGAGGAATTCCCTCCGGTCTTTTTTAACGAGCTCAACGGCGGGGTGTGCCTGCTGCCCGAGGCCAGGCCCGACCCGGAATTTCCCCCCGGCGAGATGTATATTCTGGGGGAGTACTGCAACGATATGATGGGCCGGTATATCAACCTCTACTACGGCTCCTTCGCCGCCCTGGCAGAGCGGGAAGAGTGGACCCAGGAGGACTGGGAGGATGAGCTGTGGGAGACCTTCTCCCACGAGTTCACCCACCACATGGAGGGTCTGGCCGGAGAGCGCGGCCTGGAGATCAAGGATGAGGCCTTTCTGGAGGAACAGCGGGCCATATGGGAACAATGATCCCATAACACCCGAAAAGCGGCGCTGGAAACACCCCAAGCGCCGCTTTTCATTCCTTTTGTTCCGGTATATAGACCGCCACATCCTCGATCCTGCAGTCAAAGAGGCGGCACAACGTCTCCAGGGTGTTTGTGGACACCGATTCTCCCGCCTTCAGCCGCCGCACCGTGGAGCTGCTGATACCCCCCTTCACCTGGAGGGTGTAGGTGGAGGCCCCACGCCGCTTCATCAGTTCCCATAGGGGCTCATAAGAGATCATGGCCCACCCCCTCGGTTTTTCCTTGACATATGTCCATTATTGCTTATCATGGTCTTGAAGCGTGATAGGCAATATTGACTATAATGCTAGAACTGACAGTGGCACTGTCAAAAAAGGAGCTGTGAAGGAATGAGCAATCCCAGCGATATTTTGGAACTTCAACCAGGAGAACAGGAGCTCAGGCGGGTCAAAGGAGATTTCTGGGGCACCACTGCCACCGGCGCCCAGGTCCCCGGCACCTACATCTTTACGGACCGGCGCATCCTGTTCTAGGGCGGCGGCCTCATCAAGGCTCTGCGGTCGGCCTTTTCTCTCCCTTACAGTGAGATCTCGTCCTTGGAGCCCTATATGGTGTCCCTCTTCATCCCTACCGGCATCCGCATCCGATGCAAGGACGGCAAGTACTTCCGCGTGTCCGTGCTCAAGCGCAAGGAGATTATAGCCCTCATCGAGGATCAGATTAAAAAACAGGCTTGAGGGGCGTATGACTGAAAAGAAGCCTTTCATCATAGAGACACAGGGGCGCGAGCATGCTCGCGCCCCTGTGTCTTCATTTCTGCCAGTCCGCCGGATAGACAAAATAGAGAAAGCGCACCTTTCCCTTGGCGGAGAACTGGATCTCGCTGCCCCTGGGGATATGGAGGACCTCCCCCGGCCCGGCGGAGACTGTCTCGCCCCCCACCAGGATGTCCAGCCGCCCGTCGATGACATAGTCCATCTCGTCGTAGGTGAGCTTCCAGGGGAAGGTAGTCTTCTCCATGACCATGAGGCCGCAGCCCAGCCGGGGGGCCTCCTCCAGGGAGAAGAGGTCCCGGGTCCATACCCGGTCCCCCGACCGGCCGGTATCCAGCCGGTCCTGCTCCCGCACCTCCAGCCGGGGCACCGCCACGCAGCGCACTCCGTGTGCGGCCGGGCGCTCCGCCGCGGGGGTGCCCCCCAGCTTTTCCAGCAGCACCTGGCGCACCAGCTTTTCCAGGGCGCTTCTATCCACATCAGCCATATGACCGCTCCTTTCGGGTGAGGAGCATGGCCGCCGCCACGGCGGTGATGCCCCCCGTCAGCTTGCCCACAATCATGGGGAAGATCATGGTTTCGTCAAAGCCCGCCGTAAAGCCCAGGTGGTCCCCAAAGACAAAGGCCGCCGACACGGCGAAGGCCACATTGACCACCTTACCTCGGCGGTCCATATCGGCCACCATGCCGAACATGGGGATATTGTTGGCCAGGGTAGCCACCAGTCCCGCCGCCGCCACATCGTTGATCCCCAGCAGCCGACCCAGCCCCATGAGGGGCTTTTGAAAGGCCTTGGTGACGACAAAGACCAGGGGAAAGGCTCCGGCCAGGACGATGGCGATCTCCCCTACCACGGCAAAGCCCTCCTCAATGGGGGCCAGGCCGGGGATGAGGACCAGCCCGGTGAGGGCCTCCACGATGGCGGCGGCCAATCCGACGGTAATGACGGCCACCACAACCTTGCCGAAGACGGCGAAGCCCTTCACCATGGCACCGGGGACCCTCCACAGCCCCAGGGCCAGCAGCAGGGCGATGAGGACGATGGGGATGAGATTCCGAAGGACCATGCCTAGGGGGAACCCGGCGGCCAGGCCTCCGGCCAGGGCCCCCAGGGGGATGGTGACCACCCCTGCCAGCACCCCCCGGGCCAGGGGCTCCAGGTCCTCTTTTTGGAGGATGCCCAGGGCCACAGGGATGGTAAAGACAATGGTGGGGCCCAGCATGGCCCCCACAATGAGCCCCCCGAACTGCCCCGCCTGGGGGGTGAGGGCCAGCTCCCTGGCCAGGGCAGCGCCTCCCATGTCATTGGCCAGAATGGTGCCGGCAAACATGGCGGGGTCGGCCCCCAGGAAGGTGTAGGCCGGCACCACCACCGGACGCAGCAGGGCGGAGAGCACCGGCGCCAGGCAGAGGATGCCGATCATGGCCAAGGCCAGAGAGCCCATGGCCAGAATCCCCTCCTCAAACTTCTCCCCCAGTCCGAAGCGGTTCCCCGCGATCCGGTCCAGGGCGCCCAGAACCAGGAAGACCGCCATGATATAGATGATGATCTCATTGATGGACAACGGGCCCTCCCCCTTTCAGGACTCTACCCGGTCCACGATACCCACGATGGCGGCGTCCACGGGGATGTCCGCCCCCGCCGCCGTCCGGGCGCCGCTTCCCCGGGTGATCAGCACCCTGTCCCCCGGCCCCGCCCCCGCCTGGTCGGCGCACACCAGGGCGGGACCCTGGTAGCCCTCCGGGGACACCAGCAGAAAGGTCTGACCCGTCAGCGTCTCCGCCTTCCGGGTGCACCACACGCTACCGATGACGATCCCTAACAACACAAATGCCCATCTCCCGCAGCCCCCGTTCCAGGGCCATGAATTTTTGATAGATGTCCAGGGGGGCGCCCTTCCGGTAGTCCTTGTACTCCAGCCCCGAATCCAGAACCTGGACCTTTTTCCCCTCCAGAAGGGCCCGGAGAACGGTCCCCTCCTGGTCGGTGAGGGCCAGCCCCAGGGACAGCGATCCCATCTGCTCCACCGGCAGGCGGGTGATGACCAGCGCCCCGCTCCGCTCCTCCAGTTCCATGGACCCACCTCCTCAGCTTTTCCGGTAGCGCCCCGCCTTGAGCTTGATCATCATGATCCACAAGAGGGAGGAGAGGCGGTTGAGGCCCAGGAGGATGTCGTCCCGGGTCACGCCGCCGTTCTCGTCCCGAAAGGCCCGGTAGGCGGCGAGCTCGGTCTGCCGCGCCACCGTCCGCACCTTGTTCACCGCCAGGATGGCCGGGGAGTCGGTATAGCGGATGAGGAAGTGGCCCTGGCCGAAGTATTTCTCCGGGTAGTGGGACCGCTCCCGCAGCTCCGCCGGGGTCATGCCGCACAGCCTGACCTCCCCCACCGGCTCCTCCAGCACGTCGAAGCGGATGAAGTGCCGGACGAAGTCCAGCACCTCCTCCAGCTCCTCGGCCAGGGCGGATACCCCCTCCCGGACACAGACCTGCTGGCACAGGGCGATCTCGGCCTCCAGCCGGTCGATCATGCCCCGGAAAGCGATGCGGGGGTGGTCCTTGAAGACCAGGATGTTGCCCTTCAGATGGGTCATGTGCTCCGGCTTTTCCATCAGGACGGCCCCGAAGAGGGTGCGGTATTTTCCCGCTGCCTCTCCCTCCTCTCCCCTGCCCTGGGGGTAGACCACCTCCACCCGGTGCTCCCGGAGCCAGGACCGGGCGGAGGGGGTGAGGACGTCCTCCCGGGTGACCACCACCGGCCCCCGGGTGCCGTTATCCGACATCTGCCGGACCCGTTCCTCCGTCAAGAGGGCCACGGCTTAGCCCTCCCGGTCAAACTCCCCGGCCTTGTGGGGCAGGATGCCGTCCACCTCGGCGTGGGGGCGGGGGATGACGTGGACGGAGATGAGCTCCCCCACCTTCTCGGCGGCGGCGGCCCCGGCGTCGGTGGCCGCCTTCACGGCCCCCACATCCCCCCGGACCATGACGGTCACCAGGCCGCCGCCCACCTGCTCCTTGCCCACCAGCTGGACATTGGCGGCCTTCACCATGGCGTCGGCGGCCTCGATGGCCCCTACCAGTCCCTTTGTCTCCACCATACCCAGCGCGTTTGTGTTTGCCATTCGATTCGTGCTCCTTTCCTGTTTGGGGGGTTCCCCCTTGTCGGTTGCTTTTGCGGGTTCTTCGGCGGCCTTGGCCGGGCCGCCCTTCACGGCGGCGGCCAGGGCGGTCAGATCTTCCTTGGAGGGCGCCTTCCGTCCTCTGGCAGAGGTCCGCCTCGGCTCCCCCTCCTTGGCAGCCCCCTTGGCCGCCCCCGCCGCCTCCCGCAGGAGGTCTGTGGGCGGGTCATACATGGTCCCCTCGGTCTGGACCCGGTCCTGCAGGTCCTCCCCCGGCTGGAGAGCCGGGCGCTCGGGACCGGTACCGCTGCGCTCTTTCATCTCATGTCAGCCTCCTGACGATCTGATCCACCAGCTCCCGGAGGAGGGCTTCGTCCACCGCCGGTCCCCCGGCGCTCCGCCCGGGGGCGGCGGCTGCGCCGCCCCGCAGCTCCTCCAGCTCCTTCACACCCCAGGCCACCCGCTTGATGTTGATGAGGTCCAGCGGCCCGATGTTGTTGGAGGAGGAGGAGCCTCCCACCGCCCCGCAGCCCAGGGTGAGGGCGGGGAAGAGACAGGTGGTGGCCCCGATGCCCCCCAGGGCTGAGGGGGTATTCACCAGCACTCGGCTGGCGGGGACGGCCTGTGCAAATCGCTTGACCACGTCCTCGTCCTCAGCGTGGATGGAGAAGGTGTGGCCCGCCCCCTCCCACTCCAGGATCTCCACACACCGCCGGAGTACGGCCTCCTCATCCTCCTCTACATAGTAGGCCAGGATGAGGCCCAGCTTCTCGCTGGAGTAGGGATAGCCGGGGCCCACCCCGGTCTCCCGGGCCACCAGCACCCGGGCGGAGGGAGGCACCCGGTCCAGCCCGGCCAGCTTGGCCACTGTCTCCACGCGCTTGCCCACGATGGCCGGATTCATGGTGCCGTTGGGCCGCAGAATGAACTTGGAGAGCTTTTTGTGCTCCTCATCGCTGAGAAGATAGGCCCCCTGCCCCTTCAGCTCCTCCGACACCGCCCCCTCCATGGCCCGGGTGGTCACGATGGACTGCTCGCTGGCACAGATGGTGCCGTTGTCAAAGGTCTTGGAGTCCAAGATCCGCTTCACCGCCTGGGCCACATTGGCTGTGTGGTGGATATAGGCCGGGCCGTTGCCCGCCCCCACGCCGATGGCCGGGGTGCCGGAGGAATAGGCCGCCTTCACCATGGCCGCGCCCCCGGTGGCCAGGATGAGGCGGGTGTGGTCGTGCTTCATGAGGGCGCTGGTGGCCTCCAGGGTGGGGGTGGCGATGCAGGCGATGGCCCCCTCCGGGGCCCCCGCCTGCCGGGCGGCCTCAGACACCACCCGCACCGTCTCGCCGATGCACTTCACGGCGCTGGGGTGTGGGGAGAAAATAATGGGGTTGCCCGCCTTCATGCAGATCATGGCCTTATAGATGACGGTGGTGGTGGGATTGGTGGAGGGCACCAGCCCCGCCACGATACCCACGGGCACCCCAATGTCGATGGTCCGCCGCTCCCGGTCCTGGGCCAGGATGCCGTGGGTCCTCTCCCCCTTGATGGCATCGTAGAGGGTGAGGGCGGCAAAGCGGTTTTTGATGGTCTTGTCCTCCGCCTTTCCGTAACCCGTCTCCTCCACCGCCATGGCGGCCAGCCGCTGGGCCTGCTCCGCCCCCGCCCGGGAGATGGCCGCCGTGATCCGGTCCAGCTCCTCCTGGGTCATCCGCGCCAGGGCCCGCTGGGCCTCTCTGGCCCGCCCCACCAGGTTTCGGACCTCCTGGATGGAGCGCAGGTCCTTGTCCAGCTTTATGGTTTCTGTCATACGTCTCATACCTCCCTGGGCCGCTGGGCGATGTCCAGCACCGCCTGGGCAAATGCCTCGCAGGCGGACTTACAGGCGCTCTGGGTGCCGGTGAGGAGTCCGCCGCCGAAGTTGGTCTCGCTGGGTGGCTCGAAGAGGGCGGCCAGGGTCACATCGGCCGCCTTCATGGCCTCGTCCAGGCCCACCACCGCCTCCAGTGGCGGAGCGATGAGGTAGGCCAGGGCCTCCCCCTCCCGCACGCCCGCAGTCTTGGAGAGGTAGCTCCCCGTCCGGGAGACGGTGTGGGCAAAGTAGACGATGGAGTCGTCCTCATTGGCGGAGCGAAAGCCCACCCCGCTCTCAAAAAAATCCACCGCCGCCCGCAGACCGCTGAGCACCTCGGAGGGGTTGGGTCCGGCCAGGATGCCGATGACCTCTCCCGCCAGCCTGGTGTTGGCGTTGGCCGCCCCGGCGTATAGGCTCCGGCCGTACACCACCTCCACAGCGGCCGCCTTGGTGGCCTCGTCCAGGGCGCAGTAGGTCACGTCGTCGCTGTCGGCGGTAAGGATGCCGATGGAGCGAAACTCGGGCTTCAGGCCCAGCTTTTCCGCCAGAGACTCGGACACGTTGGCAATGGTGCGGGTGGCCAGGGCACTGCACTTCAAAAGGTCCCCCGTCATGCGCCCACCTCCCTTGCCAGCTCAATGCCGCTGGCCTTCCTTTCCAGCATGGTTTTGATGAGCTCGGCGATGTGGGCGCCGGCCATTCCCCGTCCGTCTCTACGGACGGGGACCCCAGAGGCCATTTCATTTCGCCCGCCAGAACTTTGTTCCGACGGGCTCCGGCGCAGCAGCGCCGCCCCACTGTGCGGGGCCCCGTGGAGGCCGGCTTTATCAGCGCAGATCAATGCCGCTCGCCTTCCTTTCCAGCATGGTCTTGATGAGTTCGGCGATATGGGCGCCGGCCTCCACCGCCGTTGTCCCCTGCCGGTGGATGTTGGAGATGACGGTGCGCTTGGACTCGGGGATACCGATGTGGGCTCCATAGGTGAGGTAGGCCGACATGGACTCGGCGGTGACCAGGCCGGGCCGCTCCCCCACCAGCATGCATACCACCTCCGCCCCGGTGAGCTCGCCGATGTGGTCGGAGGCCCCCACCCGGCAGTACTTCACAAAGAGGGTGGGCCCGGCGTCGATGCCAAAGCTCTTCAGTCCCGCCCGAATGGCCTCCATGCAGTCGGCGGCGTTGGCCTCGATGGCGGCAGAGGAGAGGCCGTCCCCCACCACCAGGGCCACCTTGGGAGCGTGCCCCAGGGTCTTCTGAATGACGGCCTGGTTGGCCTCGTCAAAGCGGCGGCCCTTGTCGGGCCGGGTGAGATACTCGTCCTTATCCTGACACAAGGTCTGAACGGGGACATAGCCCTGGGCCTTGACAAAATCCTCGCTCACATGGGAAAAGACGGCGTCCTGGGCAGCGGCGTGGTCGCACCGCATCCGGAGCATGGTCTCGGTCTTGTACCGGGCCCCGGCCCGGTACATGCCCAGCCGGGCGGGGGTCTTGGCCTTCAGCGCCAGAAAGGCGGGGCCGTTCTTCGGATTGGGCACCAGGTAGAGCCGCCGCAGGTCCACCCCGGCAATGTCCCGGAGCTCCCCGCCGCCCCCCGCTGGTCCCGGCTCCATGGGGTGGTAGTCGGCCCCCTTCACCTGGGGCGTGGGGGCCTGGCCCACGGCCTCGGCCACCATCCGCTCCACCAGGGCCCGCAGTTCTTTTTCGTTCATATCGTCACCTTCCTTACGCCAGCAGCACCGAGCCGTCCCCCGCCAGGGGGGTGAGCTTTCCGTTCTCCACAAAGCCCATCTTCTCCAGCCAGTCCTGGAAGGGCCGGATGGCGGTGAGTCCGAAGAGCTCCCGGAGGGCGGCCGTCTCATGGTAGCCGGTGGTCTGGTAGTTGAGCATCACGTCATCGCCGTGGGGGATACCCATAAAGTAGTTGCACCCGGCGGCGGTGAGGAGGACGGCCAGGTCCTCGATGTCGTTCTGGTCGGCCTTCATGTGGTTGGTGTAGCAGGCGTCACAGCCCATAGGGATGCCGGTGAGCTTGCCCATGAAGTGGTCCTCCAGCCCCGCCCGGATGACCTGTTTGGAGTTATAGAGATACTCGGGGCCGATAAAGCCCACCACCGTGTTGACGAGGAAGGGCTCAAAGTGCCGGGCAAAGCCGTAGCACCGGGCCTCCATGGTCACCTGGTCCCAGCCGTTGTGGGCCTCGCTGGAGAGCTCAGAGCCCTGGCCCGTCTCAAAGTAGAGCACGTTGGGCCCGGTGGCGGTGCCCTCCCGCAGGGCCAGGGCCCTGGCCTCGGCGATGGTGTCGGCGGAGAAACCGAAGGCCTCGTTGCCCTTCTGGCTGCCGGCGATGGACTGGAAGATGAGGTCGGCGGGGGCCCCCTTCCGGATGCACTCCATCTGGGTGGTGACGTGGGCCAGCACACAGGTCTGGGTGGGGATGGCCCACCGCTCCTTCACCTCCTGGAACCGCTCCAGCACCCGGGTGACGCTCTCCACCGAGTCGTCCACCGGGTTGAGGCCCAGCACCGCGTCCCCCACCCCGAAGGTGAGGCCCTCCAGCAGGGATGCCAGGATGCCGTCGGGGTCGTCGGTGGGGTGGTTGGGCTGGAGCCGGGCCGACAGGGTCCCCGGCTCCCCAATGGTGGTGTTGCAGGTGGCGGTGACCCGGAGCTTTTTGGCGGCGTAGATGAGATCCAGGTTGCTCATGAGCTTGCACACCGCCGCCACCATCTCGCTGGTGAGGCCCCGGGAGAGCCGGCGGAGGGCGGCACCGTCGTTTTTCTCGTCCAGAATCCACTCCCGCAGCTCCCCCACCGTCCAGTTGCGGATCTGCTCAAAGATCTTCTCGTTGACTCCGTCCTGGATGATACGGGTGACCTCGTCCTCCTCGTAGGGAACAGCAGGGGCGTTCCGCAGATCAGCCAGGGTCAGATCGGCCAGCACCACCTTGGCCGCCACCCGCTCCTCGGCGTTTTCGGCGGCGATGCCAGCCAGCCGGTCCCCCGACTTCTCCTCGTTGGCCTTGGCCATGACCTCCCGGATGGTATGGAAGTCATAGACATGGCCCAGCAGCTTGGTTTTTAAAATCATAGGTTCCTCCTCTCCCGGCGTGTTCCGCCGGGCGTACGATCTGAAAAGGCAAGGGTCTTCACCACCACCGGCAGCACGCTGCCCCCGGCCACGGGGGCGCCGATGTCGATGTAATCCCCCTCCCGGACACTCACCCCGTCCAGGCACAGCAGAGGGCCCTCGCCCCCCATGGCCTGGCCCAGGACCTTGGCCATGTCCCGTTCCACCACCACCACGGGGAAATACCCCGCCTGGCACAGGGGAGCGAGTCCCTCCCGGAGTCCCCGGGCCAGCTCCGCCACCCGCCTATAGGGAGGAGATACTTCCCCCGTGAGGGCCAGGGCCACCTGGCTCAAGCCCTCTTGATCGGCGTACCAGGAGAGCTTTTTCCGCACTGCGGCCGCCAAGGCATCGGCGTCCCCCCTCTCCTCCCCGTCGGTCAGCCGGAGGACGGGGAGATTTTTCAGGGGGAAATCCACCCCCCGGCAGTGGATGGTGGAGCCGGACACCTCTACCGAGTGGGCCCCCGCCCCCACCACCGTAGCCCGGATGGTCTCCGCCCCCCGGACCAGGGTATAGCCCACCCCCTCCAGCCGCCGCCGGAGGGCCGGCCCCAGCAGCGGCCCCATGTCTCCAAAGGCCCGCCAGTCCTCCGGCGGCGACCACATGCAGTCGGCCACGCCGCCGGAGAAGGAGAGGACCTTCACATCGCCCGGAATGGCTCCCTCCAGCGCCGCCGTCATGGCGTCCACGAGGGGGGCCAGATCGGCCGCCTCCACCCGCTGCCCCAGAGGGGGCGCCAGAGATGCCCAGGGCGCCAGCACCGGAGAGCGGTAAACCACCCGCCCGCCGCCGTCCACCTTGATGAGCCGTCCGCCGATGTCCAGACAGTCGGTGTCCAGCAGGGCGCCGTTTTCATAGAGGGCCAGGTTGGAGGTGCCGCCCCCAATGTCAAAGTGTAAGACGCGGCACCGGCGTTCCCTGGAACATACATCCGCGCCCGCCCCCCGGGCGGCCAGAATGGACTCCAGGTCGGGGCCGGCGGTGGCCACCACGAAGTCCCCGGCAAATTCCGAGAGGGCGGAGAGGACCGCCCGGGCGTTCTCCTTCCGGGCGGTCTCCCCCGTGATGATGACGGCCCCTGTCTCCACCTTCTCCCGCCGGAGCCCGGCCTTTTGGTACTCTTCCGCCACAATGTCCCGGACGGCATCGGCGTCAATGACGGTGTCGGAGATGAGGGGGGTGAAGTGGATGGCGCTGCGGTAGACGATCTCCCGGCCGGTAATGGCCACCCGGGGCACCGTGAAGGGGCTGGCCCGATTTTCCAGGGTCAGCCTTGATACCACAAGCTGGGTGGTACTGGTCCCGATGTCAATGCCCACCGAGCATAGCTGCTCCCTCATGTCCGTCCTCCCAGTCCCCCGGCCCCGGACAGCAGGTCCCTGACCTCCTCCGCCGACAAGGGCAGGGGGTTTGCCGCCATGCAGCCGTCGGCCAGGGCGGCGGCGGTCAGGTCCTCCATGGCGGCCCTCAGCTCCTCTGGGGGCACCGGCAGCCGGTCGGGGATGCCCAGAGACGCGCGCAGCCGGACCAGGGCGGCGGAGAGGGCTCTGGGGGTGCCGGACAGGCCGCAGGCCTTGGCCAGGGCGCCGTATCGGACCGCCGGCCGCCGGTCCCGGGCATTGTGGAGAACCACCGCTGGCAGCAGGATGGCGTTGAGCCGGCCATGGGGCAGGTGAAACCGTCCCCCCAGGGCGTGGGCCATGGCATGGCAGGCCCCCAGTCCGGCTGCGTTAAAGGCCATGCCAGACAGGCAGGAGGCCAGGAGCATGTCCCCCTTGGCCCCCAGATCCCCGGCAAAGGCGGCGGGCAGGCGGGCATAGGCCAGGGCAAAGGCCTTTTCCGCCAGGGCGTCGGAAAAGGGACTGCACCCCTTTGCAACATAGGCCTCGGCGGCGTGTGTGAGGACATCCATTCCAGTGTCGGCGGTGACCTTCGGAGGGACGCCCTCCAGCAGGGACGGGTCGAGGATGGCCGTTTCTGGCAGAAGTTCCTCCTCCACCAGAGGGTATTTGACCCCCTTCTCTGTGTCGGTGAGGACGGCAAAGGAGGTCACTTCGCTGCCGGTCCCCGCTGTGGTGGGGATGCACCAGAGGGGCGGGCGGCCTTTGGAGAAATAACACATGGCCTTGGCACAGTCCATGGGGGAGCCGCCGCCGAAAGCCACCACCACGTCGGGCCCAAAGTTCTCCAGGGCGGCCACCCCCTGGGCTACCAAGCGCAGGGAGGGGTCGGGCTCCACCTGGTCAAAGACCTCCACCGGCCCGGTGAGGTGCTCTGTGGCTTTGGCCGCCAGGCCGGAGGAGGCCAGAAAGCCGTCAGTGACCAACAGCACCCGCTTCCCCGCCAGCCGAGCCAGTGCGCCCAGGGCCCCCGGCCCAAAGCAGATCTCCGGTCTGATCGCGAATCGTTCCATACCTGTCCCCTTCTTTTGCCTTGATGGGGTTAGTATGGCAAAAGGGCGCAAAAATATAGGCCCCGGACAAAAAATCCGTGGCCATCTCCATTTGTGTTGCCCTTTCTTCTGGGGATAAAAATCGAAAAAGGGCTCTTGACTCTATAACTATTGTAAAGTTTATAATGGCAGGCGGCAATTCACACGGAAAAGGGGTCCTGAACCTTGCGGAAAGATCTTACCACAGGCAGCGTCTGGAAAACGGTTTTGTCCTTCTCTCTGCCCTATTTTCTCTCCTATTTTTTGCAGACTCTCTACGGCATGGCCGACCTCTTCATCATCGGCCAGTTTGAGGGGGTGGCCAGCACCACCGCCGTATCCGTAGGCTCCCAGGTGATGCACATGCTGACCGTCATGATCGTGGGCCTCGCCATGGGCTCCACCGTCTCCATTGGCCAGGCCGTGGGCGCCCGTGACATGAAGCGGGCGGCACGGAGCATCGGCAACACCGCCACCCTCTTTCTGGGCCTCTCCCTGGTACTGACGGTCCTCCTGCTCCTTCTGGACCGTCCCATCGTGTCCGTCATGTCCACCCCGGAGGCAGCGGTGGCAGGTACGGTGGACTATCTCACCATCTGTTTTGTGGGCATCCCCTTCATCACCGCCTATAACATCATCAGCTCCATCTTTCGGGGGCTGGGGGACTCCAAAAGCCACATGTATTTCATCGCGGTGGCCTGCATCGCCAACATCGCCCTGGACTATCTCTTCATGGGCACGCTGCACATGGGGCCCTCCGGCGCCGCCCTGGGGACCACCCTTTCCCAGACCATCAGCGTCCTTCTCTCCCTGGTGGTGATTACTGCACGGAAAAATGACCTCTCCATCCGGCGTTCAGACCTTTGTCCCGCCTGGCCTGTGATGAAGCAAATTCTCAGCGTGGGCATTCCAGTGGCCCTGCAGGACGGCTTTACCTCCGGGCCCTGGACATGCCCCTGCCTGAGATCGCCGCCTTTTTGGAGAATCGGGACATCGGGGTGAGCGAAGAGAAGCTCAGGCAGCAAAAGAAAATCGTGGCGGAGAAGGCTCGGGAGCTCAAACGGATCGAGCGCAAGATCGACAACCGTCTCCAGCAGCTCAGCGACGCCCAGCATTCGGTCTGCGACGAGGTGAAGCGCAACCGTCTCAAAGCCTGCCGCCTGGCGTGGGTTAGGACCTCCCTGAAGATCCGGGATTTTTTTGACATGGAGGCCCCCATCCGGGCCCAGGAGGGCTCCAGGGCGGAGGCTGTGGTCTTCCTGGGCAAGGTGGGTGTGGGGATCTCGGCGGAAGACCTCCGCTCCGGCCGCTTTGACGAGTACGACCGCATCTTCCTTATGCTGGATGAGGAGGACCACTTTGACGGGGAGACCGCCATCCTTCCGGAGGCCCCCTGCGTCTCCATCCGGTTTCGTGGAGGGCATACCGACGCCCGAAGCTCCTACCAGAAGCTGATGTCCTATATCCAGGACCACGGTCTGGAGGTAGGCGGCTTCTCCCGGGAGATCACCATGATCGACTACGGCATCACCAACGACACGGAAAAATTCGTCACCGAGATCAGCATCCCCGTCCTCCCCCGCGCCTAGGTCCTTTTTTGTCAAACGTCGCTCCGCTGAGCGGAAAGAGCGGACGCCATGAGGGTTTGAACCCCCCACGGCGTCCGCTCTTTGATTGCTTTATTGGGCCCTCTTGGCCTCCTCCTCCGCCGGCCGGAAGGTCATGGTGAAGGTGCTCCCCTTCCCGGGGGTGCTCTCCAGGGAGATGGTGCCGCCGTAGAGGAGGACAATATGCTTGACAATGGCCAGCCCCAGGCCGGTGCCGCCGGTCTTCCGGGTGCGCCCCTTGTCCACCCGGTAGAACCGCTCGAAAACCCGCTCCTGGCTCTCCTTGGGGATGCCAATGCCGGTGTCCTTTACTACAATGTTCACCTTGTCCGGCTCCCGCTTCACGGTCACATCCACCCGACCGCCGGGCTCGTTGTACTTGATGCCGTTTTCCATGAGATTGATCAGAAGCTCCCGGAGCCGGCCGGGAGCCATGGCCACCTGGGCGTTGTCGCCGGTGATGTCCACGGTGATCTTGCCGTCCAGAGCCATCTGCTCCAGCGCGGCTCTGCACTCCTCGGCCACGGCCAGGACGTCGGCATGGTCGTCAGGCTGGGGCATGACCACCGACTCCAGCTCGGAGATCTTGAGGACATCGTTGATGAGCTCGATGAGCCGGTCCACCTCCACGCCAATCATGGAGATGAATCGTTTCTGGTCCTCGGGGTCCTTCACCATGCCGGAGTTCATCATGTCGGTAAAGCCCTTGATGCTGGTGAGGGGGGTTTTGAGCTCGTGGGAAACGTTGGCGGCAAACTCGCTGCGGACGGTCTGGAGCTTCTCCCCCTCCTGCTCCAGGGCCTCCTCCTTTTCCTCCAGGGGCTGCGCCGTCTTCTGAGCCAGCTTCCGGGCCAGGAGCAGGGTGAGGACCAGCGCCACCACGGCGGCAGCCAGGAAGCCCATCAGGCCCTGGAAGAAGAGGGTGTTGACGGAGGAAATGGGCATGGAGATACGGCCGATGTTGCCATCGGTGAACCGCTTGGCCTCATAGAGCAGGGTCTCGCCGGTGGTCTCGCTCTTCCGCTCGGCCTCCCCCCAGCCGGTTTCCATGGCGGAGATGACCTCGGGACGGTCGGCGTGGTTCTCGGTGACCTCGCCGAAGGTGTCGGAGAGGACGGTGCCGTCGGGGGCAATGATGGTGAGGCGTTTATCCGGGGCTGCCTCCTGGAGCTGCCGGGCCCAGGCGTCGGGATCGGTATAGTAGTTCTGGGCGTCCATCAGGTCCAGCAGCTCCACCAGGGTCTGCCGGGCCGCCGAGATCTCCCGGTCCCGGTAGGCCCACACCCCGAAGGCGCTGGAGAGGGCGATGCCCAGGGCCGCAATGAGGAAAAAATAAGTAGTCAGACGTCTTTTCATGAGAACCTTCCTCCCACACAGAGGGCGGGTCAGACCATTTTATAGCCCACGCCCCGCACCGTCTGGATATAGCCCTCCCCCAGCTTCTGGCGGAGGGTCTTCACGTGCATGTCCACCGTGCGGGTCTCACCGGCGAAGTCGTAGTCCCACACCGCCTGGAGGATGTTGTCACGGGTGAGCACCATGCCCCGGTGGGCGCACAGCAGCCGCAGCAGTTCAAACTCCTTATAGGTGAGCTCCACCAACTGCCCGTTTTTCCGGACCTCTCGGGCGGCGGGGTCGATCTCCAGATCGCCGCAGGTGAGCACGCTCTCCGCCCTGGGGCGGCCGGTCCTGCGCAGCAGGGCCTTTACCCGGGCCTGGAGCTCCATGATGCCGAAGGGCTTGACCACATAGTCGTCCGCCCCCGTCTCCAGGCCCTTCACCTTGTCCATCTCGGAGGTCCGGGCGGTGAGCATGAGCACCGGGGTGTCCTCCAGCCGGGCGTCGGTACGGATGCGCCGGAGGATCTCCAGCCCGTCCATCCCCGGCAGCATGATGTCCAGGATAAAGAGGGCGGGCTTGCGCCCCCCGCTCTGTTCAAAATACTCCTCCCCGGACTCGAAGCAGGCCACCTCGTAGCCCACGGAGTGAAAATAATAGCGCAGCATCTCCCGGATGCTCTCATCGTCTTCAATGATCACGATGGTCTCCGCCATGGGGACACCCTCCTGTCGTACTGATGGTGCGGCCTCTCGCCGCCCGGGCCCTCACTGCCCAGAGCCAGCATAGCACCTTGGGCACACTCTTGCAAGCCCATCCGGCCCGCCTCACAGCTCGCCGGTCACACAGAAGATGGCCCACTGGGCGATGTTTACGGCGTGGTCGGCCACACGCTCCAGATACTTGGCGATGATGATGAAGTCAATGGAGCTGTCGGCCTCGTCCTTGTTTTCGGCCACCTCTTCGATGAGCTCCCCTTTGATCTGCCGGAAGAGCTCATCCACCTCGTCGTCCAGGTTGACCACGGCGTGAGCGGTCTCCACATCCCGGCCGGTGTAGGCGCCGATGGCCTGGCGGAGCATGAGCCCCGCCTTGCAGGACATGACCCCGATGTCCTGGGGCACCTTTACGTTCCCCTGCTTGGAGAGGAGGAGGGAGATCTCGGCGATGTTGGCGCACTGGTCTCCAATGCGCTGGAGGTCGGTCACCATCTTCATGGCCGCCGAGATGGCCCGCAGATCCCGGGCCACCGGCTGCTGGCGCAGCAGGAGCTGGAGGCATCGGTTTTCAATGTCCCGCTCCATCTGGTCCATGGAGGAGGTCATGTCAATGGCCGCCTTGGCGGTGGACTCATCCCCGCTGGAGAGGCTCTCAGTGACCACGTCGATGGCGTCCTGGGCCACCCTGGCCATGACGGTGAGGGATTCGTTGAGCTCCAGGAGCTCCGCGTCAAAGGTCTTTCTCATATCAGCCAAACCTCCCGGTGATGTAGTCTTCGGTGCGCTGGTCCTTGGGGACGGAGAACATCTGCTCCGTGTCGCCGTACTCGATGAGCTCACCCAACAGGAAGAAGGCGCACTTGTCCGAGATCCGGGTGGCCTGCTGCATGTTGTGGGTGACGATGACGATGGTGTAGTCGTTCTTCAGATCGGCGATGAGGTCCTCGATCTTGGCTGTGGAGATGGGGTCCAGGGCGGAGGTGGCCTCGTCCATAAGCAGAACGTCGGGCTCCACGGCCAGGGCCCGGGCGATGCAGATACGCTGCTGCTGGCCGCCGGAAAGGCCCATAGCCGACTTTCTCAGCCGGTCCTTCACCTCGTCCCAGATGGCGGCCCCCCGCAGGGACTTCTCCACGATCTCGTCCAGCTTGGCCTTGCTCCGGATGCCATGGGTCCGGGGACCATAGGCGATGTTGTCATAGATAGACATGGGGAAGGGATTGGGCTTCTGGAAGACCATGCCGATCTGCTTGCGCAGCCAGGTGACGTCCACGTCGGAGGAGTAGATCTCCAATCCCCGGTAGCGGACACTGCCCTGAATGGTGACCCCTGGGACCAGATCGTTCATGCGGTCCAGAGTCTTGAGGAAGGTGGACTTGCCGCAGCCCGAAGGGCCGATGAGGGCGGTGACCCGCCGCTCGGGGATCTCGATGTTCACATGCTTGAGAGCTTGGGTCTGGCCATAAAAGAGGTCCAGATCCTTTGCGGTCAGGATGGATTCCATGTCGTACTCCTATCCCCGCGCCTTCTTGAGCTTCCGGCCCAGGAGGTTGGCGGTCAGGTTGATGATGAGGGTGAGGATCATGAGGATGGCGGCAATGGCAAAGGCCACGTCAAACTCGGCCCGCTCCTTGGCATAGACGTAGAGGGCCACGGTAAGGCTGGCGCCGGAGGCGTGGAGAAAGTGATCCACGGAGGAGAAGAAGTTGTTGAGGCTCATGCCCATGCCGGCGGTGAAGAGGAGGGCGGCCGACTCGCCCACGATGCGGCCAATGGAGAGGATACATCCCGTGACAATGCCGTCCACAGAGGAGGGCAGCACCACCGTGCGGATCATGTGCCATTTGCCGGCGCCCAGACCCAGGGCGCCCTCCCGGTAGGACTGGGGCACCGTCTTCAGGGCCTCCTGGGTGGTGCGGACAATGGTGGGCAGGGTCATGATGACCAGGGTGAGGGAGCCGGCCAGCAGAGATGCCTTCAGGCTCAGGAACTGGCAGAAAAAGAGCATACCCACCAGGCCGAAAATGATGGATGGGATGCCGGTGAGGGTCTCGGTGGCGAACTCGATGACGGCCACCAGCCGGCGGTTGCGGGCGTACTCGGTGAGGTAGACGGCGGCGCCCACCCCAAGAGGCAGAATGAAGAGGAGGGTCACCACCACGATATACACTGTGTTGAGGATGTTGGGCAGGATGCCGATGGTGTCCCTGATATAGCTGGGCTCACTGGTGAGGAAGGACCAGGTGATGTGGGGCAGGCCCTTGATAAAAATATAACCGATGACAAAGAGCAGCAGGGCGCAGGTGAGCACCGCGCAGAAGTAGAGCAGGAAGCGCAGCACCAGATCATAGAGCTTTCTCCTGCCGGAAAGGGGTTTCATTTCCGTCATAGCATATCACACCTTCTTCCGCTTGAGCAGGGAGTTGAGGATCACGTTGATGAGCATGATGAAGAGGAAGAGCACCAGGGCGATGGAGAAGAGGGCCTGGCGCTGAAGGCCGGAGGCATAGCTCATCTCGCTGGCCACGGCGGTGGTGAGGAAGCGGACGGAGGAAAAGAGGGTGGGCATATTGGCCACGTTGCCGGCCACCATGATGACGGCCATGGCCTCGCCGATGGCCCGGCCGATGCCCAGCACGATGGAGGCGGCAATGCCGCTGGAGGCCGCCGGGACACTGACCCGGAAGACGGTCTCGATGTGTGTGGCGCCCAGGGCCAGGGAGGCCTCCTCATACTCCTTGGGCACCGCCTTTAGGGCGGTCTCGGAAACCGAAATGATGGAGGGGAGGATCATGATGGCCAGCACAATGATGGCGCAGAAGAGGCTGGCGCCGTCGGGCAGGTCGAAGAACTCCCGGACGGCGGGTACCAGCACCATCATGCCGATGAGGCCGTAGACCACCGAGGGGATGCCGGCCAGAAGGTCCACCGCCGTCCGCACGGCGGTGGACAGCTTGGCGGGGGCGATCTTGGCCAGGAAGACCGCCGTCATAAAGCCCACCGGCACGCCCAGGACAATGGCGCCGGCGGTACCATAGACAGAGGTCAGGATAAACGGTAAGATCCCAAAGGAGGGCTCCGCGGCGGTGGAGGCCCATTTGGTGCCGAACAGGAACTCCACCAGCCCGATCTCCCGGATGGCGGGCAGGCCTGAGAGGATGAGGTAGACGCTGATAAAGAGGACAAACACCACGGCGATGAACCCACAGAGGAAAAACACCGCGTTCATAAAGACTTCCATGGGGCGCAGCTTTTGTTTCATGGGGATACCGGCCTTTCTCTAAGTTTGGGCGAACGGAAAGAGCCCCCTCGCGGACCGAGGGGGCTCTCGTTCAGGCTGTCTCAGTCCGGTCCGAGCCTTCCATTCAGGCCACGGGCACGGCGCCCGCGCCGGCGATCAGGTCGGAGGCCTCGGTCGAGGTGGCCCAGTCCACAAAGGCCTGGGCGGCCTCGGAGAGCTCGGTGCTGTCGCTGAGGATGAAGTTGAAGTTACGCTGGATGGCGTAGGTCCCATCCAGGACAGTGGCCTCGGAGGGCGCCACCCCACCCACGGTGAGGGCCTTCACGGTGTCGTCCACGGCGGACAGGGAGGTATAGCCGATGGCGTTGGGGTTGGAGGCCACGCTGGCGATGACCTCACCGGTGGAGGTCAGCTCGTTCTGGTACTTGCAGGCATCCTCGGTGCCGGTGATGGACTCAAAGCCGTCCCGGGTGCCGGAACCGGCCTCACGGCCGATGGGCACGACC
>DXCX01000022.1 GCA_019115785.1 Candidatus Intestinimonas merdavium
TTTTTGTAATTCATCTCAATACTCCTTTGCATGATTGTTTTCCCGTTTCATCATGCAAGGCCATTGGGATGGGGTATTTCCGTTTGCTCCATACAAGCCATCCAGCTCAAGCCTTGCATGGAGCCGCATCAAGTCCGCGCTTCACCCGCTCACCTCCAAACTTTTTATATCTGAGACAGGAAACCGCAGATGACAGCGGCTGCCTCCTCTGCATGGGTCATCACAGCCGGGTGCCCTCCCCGTTCAAACAGGTGGACTGCGGCTGCCTGGTTGGGGATCAGCGAAGCCATCTCCCGGTACTCCTGCTCCAGATCCTCTCTGCACATCTCATCCTGTCTGCTGCCTAAAAACAGGATGGGAAGGTTGAATTCCGTCAGCGGCCGGCACAAAAGCGGCCGGTTTTCCTCCGCGCATTGCAGCAGCGCCTCTGTGTCACGGTCCACGACAGTCTCCCAATCATCCCCCTGGCACCACTGATAGAACTGCCGGGCCTGGGGGTCTGCTTTTGCGGCATTCCGCTCGGCCAGCAGATTGTCGGCAAAGCGGGCATTCAGCGTGCGTCCGTCAAAGCTGTCGGCCACCACCGCGTGAAACAGGTCCGGACGGAGCAAAGCCGCGTTTACAGCCGCCCAGGCTCCGCCGCTTGTCCCCACAAGGGAGACTTTGCCGCACTGTAAGTACTCCACCAGCGCGATGGTCTGCCGGGCCTCCTCCTGCCACAGATCCGGGGAAAACCGCTCTACCCGGTCAGACCGCCCGTTGCCTAAAAAATCGAGTAAAATACACCGGAATTTCTCAGCGTACAGCGGCATCAGAAGTTCAAACATCTTGGAGGACGCTGTGTTCCCATGTAAAAAGAGAACGGGGCTTCCCTGCCCAAACTCCTCATAAAAGATCGACTTTCCCCCATACGGAAAATACGCCACAGAATCTCACCTCCTGCATCCGAAAATCAAATCATATTCCTACCATTTCTGCCATACAAGCGGGCCGGGAAATGGGTTCCCGGTTGTCAGCGGTGCCGCCCGTAAAACGCATTCAGCCGCTCCGCCAGTGCCCTGGGATTTTCCTCATTCACTACATGTCCGGTGTTTTCCAGCACCTGCAGCTCCGCCCCCGGGATGTGCCCGGCCAGAAAGCGGGCCGATTTCAGGTTCGCGCCGTCCTTCTCCCCGCAGAGGATCAGGGTGGGGCACTGGACCTCCCCCAGCCGGCCGCTGAAATCCAAATTTTTCATGGAGTTCCCCAGGGCGAAGGTGTCCTTTTTATCAAAGGCCATAGAAGTGAATGTGGACTTAGGCAGAAGGCGGAACACCACATTCTGGAGGGCGAAGGCGAATTTGGGGACCTTGTGGGGCGTGCCGATGAGCACCAGGGTCTTGACGTTCTCCGGGTGGTCCAGGGCATAGTCCAGGGCCAGGATGCCTCCCAGGGAGAGGCCGCACAGGTGGACCGGCACTCCGGCCTGGGCGCAGTATTGGGCGAAGGCGGCGCGGAGGTTGGGAAAGCTGGCCTCCCGCCCGTTTAAGATGGCGGACAGTTCCGGACACAGGATGTCCTCTTGGTGGTCCAGAAAAGAGATGGTTTTCTGCCAACTGCTCGCCTTGTGGCCGGAGCCGTGGATCAGGATTACTTTTTCCATTAACGCTTCCCCCCGCTCGGGATGTGATCTTCGGCACTTACTGTTCCCGTCCATAGTACCATATTGCCCAGTAGAAGTCCAGATACGCTTCGTCGGAAGCGAACTGTCAGAGTCTCTCCCAGTGCGTCAGAAGCGGTTCTATTTCCCATTGATTTTTCCGTGCCTTTCGCATATAATAAAAGTAGGGAAATCCCTACTTTCCATATTTCAGAAAGGTGGTGTGAAATCATGTCAGCAAATGCGTTTGTAGACAATGCCAAAGTCATGGCAAAGGGGCAAATCACGATCCCGAAGGATGTTCGTGACGTGCTTGGCGTGTCAAACGGGGACCGGGTCACTTTCATCGTTGAAGGAAACACCGTCCGCATGGTCAATTCCGCTGTGTACGCCATGCAGATGCTTCAGCAGGAAATGGCCGGAGAAGCGCAGCGCACCGGCCTTACTTCGGAAGATGATGTGATGGCGCTGGTCAAAGAATTGAGAAGTGAGGACGAAAAGGCATGAGAGTCCTGATTGATACCAATGTCCTCATTTCTGCCGCATTGAGCGCAAACGGCACACCTTATCAGGCATATGTAAAAGCGGCCTCTTACCCAAATCGCGGCTTGATCTGTGAGCAGAATGTGGATGAAATGAGGCGGATCTTCAACAAGAAGTTCCCGAGCAAACTGGCAGCGCTGGACAAATTCCTTTCCGTTGCACTGCTTACTCTGGAATTGGTTCCCGTGCCGACTGAGGAAGATCGGACCGAAGCGCAGATCAGAGATGTCAATGACCGCCCCATTTTGCGGGCGGCCATTGAAGCGGGAGCCGATGTACTGCTGACCGGCGATAAGGATTTTCTGGAATCCGGGGTGAAACATCCGGCGATCATGACACCGGCAGAGTTTTTGAATATTTGACTTATGCGGAGACAGCGGGCCGAGAGCAAAGACTCTCAGCCCGCTTCTTTTTCTGATTGCCTTGCTTACACTGCCGGTCCGATATTCCGCTTCAGGGCGATGAATCCGGCCTGATCGGGGCTGTCGGCGACCATGCTCGCTCCGCTGCGGAGCACCCGCCAGGCGATGACCAGATCGGCGCCGGGGAGGATGAGATTGACCAGCACAGCCAGCACAGAGATAGTGCCCGGACAGAGCAGGAGGAAGATGCAGCTCCCGCCGCCCAGCACGAGAAACGGAAGGAGCGTGCCGGAAAGATACGCTTTGACGGACAGCACCGCCCGGCAGGCACACATGGGCAGTCCGCGGCGGAAGGTATAGGATACCTCTCCCCTTCCCAGCCGCCCCGCCAGCTTCCATCCCAGGCCGTGAAGGGCCTCATGCAGCGGCAGGCTGACCGCAAGGACGGCCAGAAGGATCAGGCTGGTGTGGTCCAGCAGCACCGCCCGCTCAAGCAGGAGCATCCGGTACAGTCCTCCGGCCAGCAGCACGAAGGGCAGGGCAAACAGGATGCCCCACAGGTAGGTCTGGGCAGCGGTCAGGGTATGTCGCTCCGCTCGCCAGCCCTGAGCCGTGAGCGCTTCCAGACTCATGCGATCTCCTCCCTCTTTCCGGGCAGGGCCTTCAAGTCCGCCAGGGTGGCGTCCAGGTTGGCCCGGTGCCAGTTGGCCACTTTCAGCGCTCCGGAGCCCGTGATGCCGGAGCCGAGGCCACTCATCCCCACGGACAGCGTGCCGGAGTGGCGCCACTCGCTCAGCTCCTTCTGCTGGGCGGACAGGGCGATCTGGCCCTCATCGGTGTCCAGCTCGATGCGCCAGTTGAGCATATCCTCTTTGATCTCCACCTTGCGGATGGTGTTGTAGGGGATCTCCAGGGCCACGTCCTTTTTCAGCATGAAGGACATCCGCCCGAAGGGCAGCAGCACCAGGGAGTCCCGGCACATCTGAAGTGCGAAGAACTCGTTGGAGAAGAACTTGACGATCCGCTCGCTCATGTTGGCGGGGGCGTAGGTGACGATGATGGCCCGGTCGGGGATGGGGGTGAAACCGGCTTCCTTGACGAACTCGGTGACATATTTTTCAGCAGGCATGGTGCATTCTCCTTTTCGTTTTTTTGTGTGGTTGCTTTCGATGGTCTGAGTATAGCAGGCCAGCGCGGAGAATGGCCGTTTCTTTCGCCAATGGTCAAATTCCCTTCGCCAAATGCAAAACGCGCGGCAGCCCCGAATGGTCAGGGCCACTGCGCGTTCTCTGCGGGAGCAGCTGCTCATCCAGGCGGCTGGATTTTAGCCCTACTACCGCGCCTGTTAGGCTTTTGCTTTCCGCCTTTTTATTTCAGGTTTTCCAATGCGGACGGGTTCTGCTCGGTGAATGCCTGTATGGTCGAACAGTCTGAAAAGTCAAGGCAACTGCCGCAGCTGGAGAGGCCTTTTTGCATTGCGCACCTGCGAATTTCACATAAGCTTTCGCAGAACACCGTTTTTGTTCCATCCCCACGACAGCCTTCGCAGTTAATATGCTCCGGCAGAATCGGAGCATTGTTCAGTTCTGACCATAACTTGGCTGTCTTTTCCCGCAATGCCTGGTCATTGTGAATCGTCGCCAAGTAGGCATCGCAATGCTCACAGTCAAGTCCGCAGCATCCAATCATATTTTTCAAGTGCATCCATCCTCCCGGTTGATTGTAAAATTGTTCCTTCACTCCGCCCGATATTCACTTTTCGCCTTTCGGGACATCAGGCAGGTCTCCCCGTTGTCCAGCTCCACCGTCTGCTCCTTCAGGTGTACCGCCCGGATCCGGGAGCGGTTGACCAGAAAGCTCCGATGGCACCGCCAGAACCCCTCCCCCAGCTGCTGGGCGAAGTGATCCAAGCTGCTGTTGAACTCCAGCAATTCATTGTCCAGGTGCATCTGCAGGGTATGCCGCAGGCCCACCGCCTCCAGATAGAGGATGCTGTCTGTGGGGATGTGCCGCACGGTGTCCAGGATCTTCACGGTACAGTAGCTGCCCTGTCCGGGGCGCTGAGACTCCATCCGTTCCCGGATGCTCTCCAGGCAGCTCTGCACCCGGCCGGTCATGGCGGCGCGGTCGCCTTTGACGATGTAGTCCAGCGCCTCCAGCCGCAGGCGGAAGGTCTCAAAGGCAAGATCGTTGTGGGCCGTAATGAACACAATGAACCCACGGGGATCGTACTGCCGCAGCTTTTGGGCCAGCTCCAGGCCGCTCATTTTGCCGGGAAAGTCGATGTCCAGGAAATAGATGGCCGGAACGGAGTCCTGCCTTTGCAGCACCAGCAGTTCCTCCGGATCTTCCAGGGCCCTCACCGGGCCCATATCACTGTCCAGGATCAGAATTTGATTGCCGACGATCTGCTCCAGGTTCTTGCGGATGGGCAGCTCGTCATCACAGATGTAGACCGGGATCATGGAAATCACCTCCTGGGCGGTCAGGCCGCCGGGATATGCAGCTCCTGAATGAACATCCCGTCCTTCAGGTAGGTGCGGGTGGCGCAGCCGCGGCACCGGGCCACAATGCGCCGGTAACTGGTCAGCCCCGTGCCGTGGCCGGAGCCCTTGGTGGTGTAGCCTTTCTTTGCCAGGGCGGAGAGATCCGGCGCCTGCTCATAGTTGTTCGCCACCGCCAGATACAGCTCCTTCTCCTCCTGAAGCAGCACCACCCGCACTTGCCCCTCCCACTTCGGAACGGCCTCGATGGCGTTGTCCAGCAGGATGCCCAGGGCCCGAAGCAGATCGTCGGTATCCATACTCAGCTGACCGTTCACCGGCCTGAGGGCCTCCAGCACTCCCTTGATCCGCATCTGCCGCATCTTTGCCAGCTTGGTGGCCAGGAGGCTGCGCAGGGGGTAGAACTGGATGTTGTTGAGCCCGTCCATCTGGGCGATCTCGCTGCCCAGCTTCTCATCGAAATAGCTGCTGGTGCGCTTCATAAAGTCCTGGATGCCCGCCAGATCCCCCTCCTGGGCCTGGAGGGTCAGGCCGGAGAACAGATTGGTAAAGTCGTGGCGGAAGGCCCGGATCTCCTGCTGCAGCTCCTCCAGCAGGGCCATGTGGGCCTGCTGCTGCAGAATGGTTTCCTCCTGGGCCTTGATGCGGTCCTGCCCGGCGGCATACATGGCGGCAAACTGGAGCAAGAACACTCCCACCACGATCAGCGCAAAGAAGAAGGTGGCGTAATTGGCATCCGGGGTCAGGTCCGGGAACAGGAGCTGCTGCAAGGGCATGATGAGCGTCAGAGCGAGGCAGACCGCCAGGGTCAGGATCCCTCTGGCCCGGCTGCGGAACATGGCGGCAAAGTAGCGGTAGAAGCCGGACCGCTTCAGAATGGCCGCCACCAACAGGGCCACTCCAACCGTCAGCATATAGGGCACGTCCAGCCGCACAAAGGCCAGGAAGTGCTGCCGGTCAAAGAGCGGCGAGTACTCCTCCACCACATACACCATGGTGTTGTTGGCGGTGTTGACCACGAAGGTACACAGAATGGCCGCCGTAAAGGTGTGCAGCAGCGGGAGATGGTGGAGCCTGCTCATCATCAGACCCAGGATCAGCGCCATCAGCAGATAACCGGCGGTGTCAAAGACTGCGGAGGGCATATCCTCCTGCCCGGTCACCACGGTGTAGAGGAGGTACAGGAACATCGCAGACCACTGGATCACCTCCCCGCAGATGAAAAAGAGGGCCAGGGACTTCCGGTGGATCCTGCGGCCCAGGATGCCGGCGGTCAGGATATACAGGGCCAGGGCCATCATGGCCATGATGAAGGCCACGGTGCCCAGGCGATATGCCAAACTCATAAGCGTTCCTCACTCAACTGGTTTTCCGGCCGCCGCCATCCGCAGAATCCGGCGGCAGCGGCACAGCGCCAGTATTATACAATAGACGCCCTTTCCCGTCAATCGCAGGGGGCCGGTTGATTCGGGAGAAAGGAAACCGTGGCCCGCACGCCCTCCACCGTATTTTCAATCTTACACGCCGCCCCGTGGCGGTCCAGGATCATCTTCACCAGATACAGCCCCAGGCCGCTGCCGCCGGTGGCCCGGCTGCGGGAGCCCTCCTCCCGGTAGAAGGCCTCGAACAGGTGGGGCAGGGCCTCTTCCGAGATGTGGGCCCCGGTGTTCTCCACCGTCAGGGCCGCTCGGCCCTCCAGCAGGCCGCACCACACCCGCACCTCCGCTCCCTCCGGCGAGTAGAGGGCGGCGTTGGACAGCAGGTTCCCCACCGCCTTCCCCAGCAGGGAATCGTCCCCGGTGACGGTGAGCCCCGGCGTCAGATCCTTCACCAGCCGCTGATTTTTCTGCTCCAGAAGAGGCGCGTCCAGGGCCAGCTGGCGCTCGATGAGGGCGGACAGATCCACCGGCTCCCGCTTCACCGTCACAGAGCCGCTTTCCATACGGGATATCGCCAGCATCTCCTGTACCAGATTTTCCATCCGCCCCGTCACCTGGAGGGAGCGAAGCAGGTACTTATCCCGGTCCCGGTAGACGCCAACTCCCTCCAGCATGCCGGAGAGCTGCCCCTTCAGGATGGTCACGGGGGTCTTCAGCTCGTGGGAAGCGGCGTTAAAGAAAGCCATCCGCTGCCGGTCCAGCTCCCGCTCCCGCTCCACCTCCCCCCGGAGGGCCCGGTTGGCCCGCTCCAGGTCGGTGAGGGCCCCGTCCAGCCGCCGGG
>DXCX01000023.1 GCA_019115785.1 Candidatus Intestinimonas merdavium
CCCATCCCCTCTTCCGGGAATTTGTGGCGGCGGCCAAGGCACAGCGAAACGCATAAAAGATCCCCCGGCGCACTCCGTTTATGAGAGCGCCGGGGGAAATTTTTTACAGGATCTCCACCAAGGCGTAGTAGATGGGGACTGTGAGGAAGATCATCCAGCCGGGATGCCAGAGGTGGAAGGCAAAGCCCAGGACCAGATAGAAAAAGGGCAGACAGGCGGCATAGGGAAAAGCCCGGAGCCGCCGCTTCCACTGTTCCCGCCTGCTGCGGGACTGGGTGGCTTCCGCCCGTTCCCAGGCCTCCGCGGCAGCCAGAACAGACTCCCGCTCCCGGGATTCGGGTGTGCCTCCCTCCGGGGAGAGCAGCTCATCCAGCGAGATCCCGTAGAGCTGCGAGAGGGCGAGCAGATTGTCGGTATCCGGTGAGGCCTCTGCCCGCTCCCACTTGGAAACGGCCTGACGGCTCACCCCCAGGGCGGCGGCCAGCCCCTCCTGGGTGAGACTGCGTTCCCGGCGCAGGGCCACCAGACGGTTGGCGATTGCTAGGTTCAAAAAACTCACCTCCGGAATCATTGTATCAAGCAGGGGCTTGCTTGACCAGCAACTCAGCTTTGCAGGCCGCAACAAGGGGTTGCGCCGGTGTTACTCCTCCTGCTTGCCGTCGTTGTCCAGAACCACCACCCGGATCTCCAGTACCCGGCGATGGTCCACCTTGGTGACGGTGACGTCCAGATTGTCGTAGACAAAGTGGTCGCCCTCCACGGGCACCCGGCCCACCTCCTCCATGACCCAGCCGGAGACGGTGGTGGAATCGCTCTCTCCCTTGATGGAGAAGAGGTCGTAGAGATCGGTGAGATTGGCGTTGCAGGAAATGAGGTAGCTGCCGTCGGACTGCTTCTGAAACTCCTCGATGACCTCGTCGTGTTCGTCCCAGATCTCGCCCACCAGCTCTTCCACAATGTCCTCCAAGGTGCACAGACCCTCGGTGCCGCCGTACTCATCCACCACGATGACCATGTGGGCCTTGGCCTTCTGAAGGATGCGCAGCAGGTCGGAGATTTTGGTGTTGGCGGTGGTGTAGAGAACGGTGGAGACAATGGCAGACACATCGTCATGGCCGTGGTAGCGGGCGGCGTGGAAATCCTTCTCATGGATGACGCCCACGATATTGTCGATGTCCTCATGGTAGACCGGCAGGCGGGAATAGCCGCTCTCGGCGAAGGCCTTGGCGATGTCGTCCATGGTGTCGGTGTCCTCCACCGCCACGATGTCCACCCGGGGCGTGAGGATCTCATCTACCTCCAGATCTCCAAACTCAATGGCGGAGCGGATGAGCTGGCTCTCGTCCTGGCCCAGGCCGCCCTCGTTCTCGGCCTCGGAAACCATGGTGATGAGCTCCTCCTCAGTGATTCCGGAGTCCTCCTTGCTCCTCACCAGCAGGTTGAGCAGCCGCTTCCACTGGGCGGTCAGCCAGGTGAGGGGGGTCATAAGGATCATGATCAGCCGCAGGAAGGGGGCGGAGAACATGGCGAAGCTTTCGGGGAACTCCTTGGCCATACTCTTGGGGGAGATCTCGCCAAAAATGAGAATGACCACAGTGATAACCGTAGTGGCCATGGCGGGCCCCTGGGCCTTTCCGATCAGGTCAATGAACAGCAGAGTGGCCAGAGAGGTGGCGGCGTTATTCACCACGTTGTTGCCGATGAGGATGCTGGAGAGGAGGCGGTCATAGTCTTCGGCGAGGGACAGAGTGCGGGCGGCCCGGCGGTCCCCGGCGTCGGCCCGACTTTTGAGGCGAATACGGTTGAGGGAGGTGAAGGCGGTCTCGGTAGCCGAGAAATAGGCGGAAAAGGCCACCAGGAACACGATGGCGACGATCTTGGCAATACTGGCACTGTCCATAAGGAACGAATCAACTCAACTTTCTTTTAATTTAGATGTATGTCCACGGGATACACACCCGGTGGCGCCAGAGAACGGGAAAAATGTGCGCAAAAGGACAGCCCTATACCCTTCGGTTAAGGCTGCCCTTTAAAGACGTTTTTATCAAACTAGGCGGAGGTTGGTCCACAGGGACTCACCAGACCCTTCTTTCCACAGAATGGGACCAGTATAGCAGAAACCGGCCCGCCGCGCAAGAGGGGATTTTTTCACCGGAGCCGGTGAGGCGCCGGAAAGGCAAACGGGCTGGCCGCTGTGCCGGGGCAGAAAGGACCCAGGCCGTCAGATGCCTCGCAGCGCGGCGGCCTGTTCCGGAGTCAGGGGGACTCCGCCCCCCAGCTGTCGGACGTTGAGGTGGATCTGGGCGGTGTGCTCCAGGGTCTCCATCCGCCAGTAGGCCCGCTCCAGATCGGGACCCATGGTGAGGGCGCCGTGGTTGGCGAGGAGGACGGCGTCATGGTCGGCCATGAGCGGAGCGGCGGCGGCGGGAAGCTCGGCGGTCCCGGTGCGGCCATAGGGAGCGCAGGGCACCGGGCCCAGGGACATGACGGCCTCCCCCAGCAAAGGCTCCTCCAGCCCCAGGTGGGCACAGGCGAAGGCGGTGGCGGCGGGGGGGTGGGCATGACACACGCCGCCCACATCGGGGCGGACCCGGTAGCAGGCCAGATGCAGCGGTGTCTCCGAGGAGGGACGGTAGGAGGACGGGCTGGTCATCCGGCCCTGGCTGTCCACCACCAGCAGCATGTCGGTGGTGAGGAAACCCTTGCTCACCCCGGCGGGGGTGACCAAAAAGAGGCCCTCTCCCAGTCTCCGGCTGAAGTTGCCGTCGTTGGCGGCTACCCAGCCCCGCTCCCACATCCTGCGGCCCAGCTCACACATGAGCCGCCTTTGGGTCTCGTAATCCATAGCGCTCCTCCTCACTTCCGCACCTATGCAGTGCTTGTCCCCTCCATTATACCCCCTGGCGGGGGCCTTGACAACGGACAATTCAATGGCCCGGAGCAGGTTCACTCCGGGCCGTTTGTTCATCGCTGATCCAGGGGCGTGTAGCTCCGGTGGGCGCCCACATACTTGTAGGCAGGACGGATGATCTTGCCCATATTGATGAGCTCTTCGATGCGGTGGGCGCTCCAGCCGGCGATCCGGGCCATGGCAAAGAGGGGCGTGTAGAGCTCCAGGGGCAGATCCAACATGTGGTAGACAAAGCCGGAGTAGAAGTCCACGTTGGCGGCCACGCCCTTGTAGATCTTCCGCTCGTGGGCGATGATCTGTGGGGCCAGCCGCTCTACCCGGGCGTAGAGCGCGTACTCGTCGGAGCGGCCTTTCTCCTGAGAGAGGGTCTCCACAAAGCGGCGGAGGATGTTGGCCCGGGGGTCGGAGAGGGAGTATACGGCGTGGCCCATGCCGTAGATGAGCCCGGCCCTGTCGAAGGCCTCCCCGTGGAGAAGGGCGCGCAGGTAGGCGGAGATCTCCTCCTCGTCGGTCCAGTCCCGCACCTCCTTTTTCATGTCCTCAAACATTTGGATGACCTTGATGTTGGCGCCGCCGTGCTTGGGTCCCTTAAGGGAGGCCAGGGCGGCCGCCATGCAGGAGTAGGTATCGGTGCCTGAGGAGGTGACCACATGGGTGGTAAAGGTGGAGTTGTTGCCGCCGCCGTGCTCGGCGTGGAGCATGAGGCAGATGTCCAGGATGTGGGCCTCCCAGAAGGAGTAGGCCGAATCGGCCCGGAGGAGGGTGAGAATGTTCTCCGCCGTGGACAGCTCCGGGCGGGGAGCGTGGATAAAGAGGGAATTGCCCTCCTTGTAGGTGTAGGCCTGGTAGGAGTAAACGGCGTAGAGGGGGAAGGTGGCGATGAGCTGGATGCACTGCCGGGCCACATTGGGGAGGCTGATGTCGTCGGTATTGTCGTCATAGGAGGCGATGGAGAGGACGCACTTGGCCAGGGAGTTCATCATGTCGCTGCTGGGGGATTTCAAAATCACGTCCCGGACAAAATTCTTGGGTAGGGTGCGGTAGGAGGAGAGGAGCTGGGTAAAGCTCTCCAGCTCGGAGCGGGTGGGGAGCTGGCCGAACATGAGCAGGTAGGCGGTCTCCTCAAAGCCGAAGCGTTTCTCCCGCAGAGCGGAGCCCACCAGGTCCTCGATGTTGTAGCCCCGGAAGTAGAGCTCACCTTCACAGGGGATCTCCTCCCCGTC
Source organism: Candidatus Intestinimonas merdavium (assembly GCA_019115785.1). Lineage (GTDB taxonomy): Bacteria > Bacillota > Clostridia > Oscillospirales > Oscillospiraceae > Intestinimonas > Intestinimonas merdavium. The sequence continues at coordinate 4,135 of DXCX01000023.1, forward strand.
CACCACCTTTTTGGAGATAATATCGGAGACTTCGGTGAGCCCGGCCAGCACGCCCCGGCCGTTCAGGTCCCGGAGGCCCCGCTTGACGTCATAGCGGCGGTAGTCCCCAGGGTCGATTTGGCAGTTCTGCAGGCTCCTGGCGGCAAGGGCCTGGATCTCAGGGGTAACGTCGCTGTACTTGTGGCTGCTGGTCATTGGCATCGCGCTCCTTTCTCTGCAAGAGCCCCGGCGGGGCGGTCACGGTGAAAAATTGGGGATTCCATTGGTTAGTGTATTAAATATGACTCTAACATATAATTATTACCATTTTATGAATGGACAAAGGTCCGTCCCCCGCGAATTGCGGCGAATGGATAAAAAATAGCCCGTGGGATTTGACCCACGGGCAAAGGATAGATCCGATCAGTCCCTCCAATTCATCCAGCCAAAGGGCGGCTACGAGGTCACTCCAGTCCCTCCAGCTCATCCAGCCAGAGGGTGGCTACCGCGTCGCTGGGCATCCGCCTCGTCGGCTCAAACTGCGCATCCATCGCGTCGGCCTTCGGCCAACGCTCTTCCGCTCCGTTGAGCCTCCTCTCCCCACCGGCGCCAGCGCCGGCGGGGCCCCCCGATGGGCGACTGGCGGGGGAGGGCGTGCGGTGTTACTCCAGACCCTCCAGCTCATCCAGCCAGAGGGTGGCCACCGCGTCACTGGGCATCCGCCAGTCGCCCCGGGGGGAGAGGGCCACGGAGCCCACTTTGGGGCCGTCGGGGAGACAGGAGCGCTTGAACTGCTGGGAGAAGAAGCGGCGGTAGAAGGTCTTCTCCCAGTGGAGGATGGTGGAGCGGTCATAGCTCCGGCCAAAGGCGTGCTCAGCCAGCCGCAGTACCTTCCGGGGCGGGAAGGCCCAGCGGACAGCGTAGTAGAGGAAGAAGTCGTGGAGCTCGTAGGGGCCCACCAGATCCTCCGTCTTCTGGGCGATCTGCCCCTCGATGGCGGGGAGCAGCTCCGGGGAGACGGGGGTGTCCAGGATGTCGGAGAGCACCCCGGAGAGCTGGGGGTCCTCCTGCTCCTTGTCGTCGCTGATGAAGCTCACCAGATGCCGCACCAGGGTCTTGGGGATGCCGGCGTTGACGGCGTAGTTGCTCATGTGGTCGCCGTTGTAGGTGCACCAGCCCAGGGCCAGCTCAGAGAGATCACCGGTACCGATGACCAGGCCTCCGGTCTGGTTGGCGATGTCCATGAGGACCTGGGTCCGCTCCCGGGCCTGGCCATTTTCAAAGGTGACGCCGTGGTCCTCCATGCTCTGGCCGATGTCCCGGAAATGCTGCTTGACCGCCTCGCCGATGTGGATGGTCTTCAGGGTGCAGCCCAGCCGCTCGGCCAGCAGCACGGCGTTGGACTTGGTCCGGTCGGTGGTGCCGAAGCAGGGCATGGTGACGGCGATGATGTCGGTGGCCGGCCGGTCCAGCATCTGCATGGCCACCGCCGTGATGAGGACGGCCAGGGTGGAGTCCAGGCCGCCGGAGAGGCCCACCACCGCCGTCTTGGCACCGGTGTGCTCCAGCCGTTTTTTCAGGCCCAGGGCGGCCACATACAGAATCTCGTTGCACCGCTCCGCCCGGTCGGTCTTGTCCTCGGGGACAAAGGGGGTGGGGGAGACGGGCCGGGTGAGGTGGGTATCGGCGCGCTCCAGGTCAAAGCTGACCCGCCACAGGCCCTCCCGCTCCTCCAGGGGCGGGAAGGTGTTGAGCCGCTGGCGCTCGGCACACAGCCGGTCCACGTCGATCTCGCTGATGGTGAGGCCGGTGCCGAAGCGCTGCTCTGACAGGAGAACGCCGTTTTCGGCGATCATGTTGTGACCGCCGAAGACCAGGTCGGTGGAGGACTCTCCCTCCCCGGCGTCTGCGTAGACATAGCCGCACAGGAGCCTGCCCGACTGGCCGCACACCAGAGAGCGGCGGTAGCTGGCCTTTCCCACCGTCTCATTGGAGGCGGAGAGGTTGAGGATGAGGGTGGCTCCGGCCCGGGCCGCGCGCACCGACGGAGGCGCGGGCGCCCACAGGTCCTCGCAGATCTCCACCCCAATGACCAGCTGGGGCATCTGGGTACAGGAGAAGAGATCGGTGTCCGACAGGGAGACCTCCTGGCCGCACAGGGGGAAGGAGAGTTCCACCCCCGCCCCGGAGGAAAACCAGCGCTGTTCATAGAACTCACCGTAGTTGGGCAGGTGGGTCTTGGGCACCAGGCCCAGGATCTCACCCTTATGGATGACGGCGGCGCAGTTATAGAGCTTTTGGTCGTAGGGGCTGCGCACCGGCAGACCCAGGGCGGTGACCATGTCCAGGTTTTTGGTGGCCTCCAGGATGGTGGTGAGGCCCTCCTCAGCTCCTCTGAGCAGAGTGGGCTGGAGGAAGAGATCTCCGCAGGTGTAGCCAGTGAGGCACAGCTCCGGCAGACAGAGGACCCGCACCCCCTGGTGATGGGCCTCCCGCATAAGGGTGAAGATCTGCTCAGCGTTATAGCGGCAGTCGGCCACCCGGATGGACGGGGTGCCGGCGGCGACTTTTATAAAACCATCGCGCATACATATGACCTCCTATTCGCGTTACCATCATTTTACCCCATGGAAAAAAGGTTTGCAACCAAAGAGCGGGGGGCAAGCCCGGGAAAAAGTTTACCGAGTTTTGCATGGACGGCCTTGACAAGGACGGGAAGAGTCAGTATAATCTAAAATTGTTCAAAAGGGAGTAGTCGCAAGTTCCTCCGTCAACATCACGGCCTCTGGCCTGGGGGAGGACGCCGGCAACGGTGACAAGACTTTTGAGTATGTACTTCGCCTAGGCGGAGTGTATACTCAAAAGTCTTTTTTTATTGTTCCGGTGGAAGCATTGGCGGCTGTTCCTGGGGCAAGATAATTTGTAGAAGGAGTGTGCAGCATGGAAAAAGTCTTTTTCAACCGCACCCCGGAGGAGACACTGGAGGCGGTGGAGTCCGCCAGGACCGGCCTCACCTCCGCTCAGGCGGCGGAGCGGCTGGAGCGGTTCGGGAAAAATGCCCTGGCCGAGGGCAAGAAGAAGTCGGGCCTGCAGGTCTTCCTGGAGCAGTTCCAGGACCTGCTGGTGGTCATCCTGCTGGTGGCCGCCGTCATCTCCGCCGTCTCCGGCAATGTGGAGAGCACCATCGTCATCTTCGCTGTCCTCATCCTCAACGCCATCCTAGGCACCGTCCAGCACTTCAAGGCGGAAAAATCCCTGGAGAGCCTGAAAGCCATGTCCTCTCCCACAGCCAAGGTGCTGCGGGACGGAAAGCGCGCCGTCATCCCCTCCGCCCAGATCGTCCCCGGGGACATCGTGGAGCTGGAGGCCGGCGACATGGTGGTGGCCGATGGCCGCATCCTGGAGAACTACTCCCTCAAGGTAAATGAGAGCTCCCTCACCGGCGAGAGCGAGGGGGTGGAGAAGACCGCCGATGTGATTC
>DXCX01000024.1 GCA_019115785.1 Candidatus Intestinimonas merdavium
ATCGACGCCCTGATGGACGAGGAGATCCAGCGCCTGGCCTGGGAAAACCACGGTTTCCGTACCGAGGTATCCGGGACGGGCGCCGACGAAGACCACTTCGGCGTCCCCCACCTGGCCGCGGAGATCACCCAAGTGGCCGCCATGCCCAGCTACGCCGCCATGGAGAAGATCATCGCCGCGCTGTCGTGAACATAAATTTTACCGCAGAGCTGGATGGTTGCGCTGTGCAAAGGGAGGCATTTTCACAGATGGATGGGCTCATCGTCTATGGCAGCAAATACGGCACGACCCGCCGGTATGCGGAGGAGCTCTCCCGGCTCACCGGCCTGTCCGCCATTCCCTGTGGGGAGTTCCACAGGCTGGCCGAGGGGAGTATCCTCATCTATCTTGGGGCGCTCTATGCCGGCGGGGTGCTGGGGCTCAAGCAGACAGTGAAAGGGCTTTCCCTTCGGGAGGGGCAGCGGCTGATCGTGGCCACTGTGGGCCTGGCCGACCCCAAAATTCCCCAGAACCGGGCGCATATTTGCGCGGCACTGCAAAAGCAGCTGCCGCCGGAGCTCTTGGAGCGGGCCGTTCTCTTCCACCTCCGGGGCGGCATTGACTATGCCGTTCTGTCTCCACGCCACCGGGCCATGATGTCCGCCATGTGCTTCTCCTTGCGCAGGAAGCCAGCGCGGCAGAGGTCCGCTGAGGACCATGCGCTGCTGGAGACTTACGGGAAACAGATTGACTTTACCGATCTCTCCGCGCTGGCTCCCATCGCCGGTGAAATCCTGCGCGCGACAAAACAGCGAAATGATAGTCTTGATGACCCGCTTTAAAGAGTCTCAAAATCCTTTCCCATACGCCGAAAAATCTTGGAATAAATATGCTGCCTGCGCAATTTGTGCGTGGGAATGCAGGTGCTTTGTGTATCTACTATGGCGTTTGGATTGTTTTCAATGCCTCTTCCGCCGGCAGTTTCCCGGCCAGGTAGTCATCCCTTGCCCTGACCGCCCGGTCCAGCCACTGGTAGTACTCCTCATAGCTCAAATCCTTTTCAGACGGCTCCTTGTTGAGGAATTCCGCCCGCTCATAGCGTTTATACATCCGCCGCTTGGTCCGGTCAAACTCCTCCACCACACTGATCTGGGCGGCTTTCTGCCGGTGCTTGAGCACCGGCCCCCACTCCTTGCAGGTCTTGCCGTCCTTTAAAATTCGGTCGCAGTAGAGGGTTTTCTTCTTCGTTTTCGGAATGAAATACCGCCCGCAGCAATGGCACCACGCGACGGCGGGATGGCCGGAAACAAACTGCAGGAGCAGAAAGTGGTAGTAGTCCACAGCGGAGCGGAAGTGATATTGGGTGGTCAAACCATCTCCATCCCAGCGCAGGATCGAGCGCATGGGGACCTCCCATAGCGTGTCGTACTTGTCTGAAATGAGAGACTCTCCAGTCTGTATATCATGCAACACCTCGTTGACCACGAACTGGAACTGCATGACTCCTACTAAAATGGTGAGGATCTTTTTGCTGGCCCGGAAGGGGTACATGGCGGTTCCGTCATCCGGTGGGACTTCATCTTCCAGCTGTGCGCGGAGCAGGGTTCCGTGCAAAGGGTTTTCCTGCTCCAGGGTAGAGACCAGATCCTCCACGGTGTCGAGCATGAACTGAAACAAGGTCATATTGGCCAGACCGCCGTGGTCATCGTACATCAGGATCGCCCTGGCTTGGGAGCGTATCAGATCCACCACTGCCGCATACGGTTCAAAAATCAATTCAGAAAACAAGAAAATTTCATCCGAGATTTTTGCTTCCGCAAAAGAGACTTCGTCGAGTATTCCGGCGAGGTCTTTTTTTATCTTCCCCTCCGGTAGCAGCTCGACATACACGCCCTGTTCCGCACTCATTGCCCGCCCCTCCTCTGTCTCAAAGTGAACTTGTCCCTAAATGGCAAAGATCACTTGTAGATTTCGCAACGCCTTTCTCTTCTGTATTCTAACATAGGCGGGGAATAAAACCAACTGACAATACAGCGGATAAGGAGGCGCTTATCACATGAAACTCAATACGATCGATGGGGCTGCCCTGATGAGCCAGCCCCTGCGCCCGCCAGACTTTGTGGTGGACAGCCTGCTCTCCCAGGGGCTGCATATCCTGGCGGGCTCCCCCAAGGTGGGCAAGTCCTGGCTGGTCCTGTGGCTGGCGGTGATGGTGGCCAAGGGAGAACCAGTCTGGGACATGGCCACCAGACAGGGCCACACCCTCTATCTCTGCCTGGAGGATTCTGTGCTCCGTATCCAGAACCGGCTCTTCGAGATCACGGAGGACGCACCGGAGAGCGTTCACTTCTGCACGGAGTGCGCCCCCATCGGACAGGGATTGGAGGAGCAGATTGAAACCTTCTCAATGGAACACCCCGGCACGGTGCTGGTCATCATCGACACTCTGCAGATGGTTCGGCCCATCCACGACGCCACCTACGCAAACGACTACCGGGACATGTCCGTGCTGAAACGGCTGGCGGACCGGCTGGGCCTCGCCATTCTGCTCATCCATCATCTGCGGAAAGAGAAGGCGGAAGACGTGTTCCACCGTATCTCCGGCACCACCGCTATCAGCGGAGCGGTGGATTCCAACTTCACCCTGGTGGAGAAACGGCGGGGCAGCGGCCGGGCGAAGCTGACGTGTATCGGCAGGGACATCGAATACCGGGAGCTGGAACTGGAGCGGAACGCCGACAATGTGTGGGAGCTACTCTCCGACAGCAGGACACAGCCAGAGCTGCTGGAGGGCCGGATCACGGTTCTTCTCTCTGAATTTTTGTAAGAGCAAAGAGAATTTATCGGCACTCCCACAGAACTATCTCAGAGGATCGACCCTGACGGGCAGGAGGGCATCACGCCGAAGAAGGTCTCCCGTCTGATCCTGCAAAACGTTGATCCTCTAAAGAAAATCGGTATCACAGTCACCATCCGCCTAAGCAATGGAAAGCGGATCATCGAGCTCCATAGTGCCGATAGTGACGATGCCGAGGCCCCCAAAGAAATCGGCACTATCGACCCTGTTGGCCAGCCGTCCGGCGGCAATGCGGGAGGTGCCCGATAACGGAGGCTCCTCCCTTTCGGGAGGGCAAGCATCGCGTCCGGCTATACGCCGGCCACCGTTCCGGGGCGCTGCCCCGGCCCCCGACCCCTGAAGGGGAGAAAGGAACGATAAATGCAGAGAGAAAAGAAAACCGAGATCATCACCCTACGGGTAACGCCACAGACAAAAGAGCGCATTCGGGCCAAGGCCCAGGAACTGAGTCTGACAGTCACCGACTACCTGTGCCTCTGCGGGCTGGGCAAGAAGATCGTCCGAGTGGAAGGCCTGGACAAGGTGCTCTCCGAACTGAAAGCCCAAGGGCGGAATCTCAATCAACTCACCACCCTGGCCAACATGGGCAAGGTCACCGTGGTGTACGGGGACAGGCTGGCGGAGGGCTACGCCCAGGTCAATGAACAACTCCGCCAGCTCCTGCGGGAGGTAAGCAATGGGGCCCCCGCACGAGCCCAGCGAAGCGGGTCGTGCGGGGAGAGGAGACGCCCCGGAATGAGTGAGCTTTCAGCTGATAAGGCTGGAAGCGAATGATATGGAGGAGGTGTCGACGAGATGGCAACCTTCACCGCCGTCAAGAACCGGGGTGGAGGCCGGGGCGCGCTGGGCGGAGTGCTGCGGTACACCCAGCAGGACGGAAAAACGCTGTGGGAAGGACAGAGGTTGGTAACCGGCTGGAACTGCACCGCTCAGTCCGCCCTCTCTGAAATGCTGCTCACCAAGGAGCGGTTCCGCAAAACCGACGGGCGGCAGGACTACCACTTCGTCCAGTCCTTTGCAGAAACGGATGACCTGACGCCCCAGGAGGCCCACGCCATTGCTCTGGAGCTGGCCCAGCGGGAGTTCCCCAACTTTGAGGTACTGGTGGCCACCCACATAGACACCGACCACCTGCACAGCCACCTGATCGTCAACAGCGTCAGCTTTCAGGACGGCAGGAAACTCCACCAGAGCGCCGCCGACCTCCAGGACCACCGGCTGGCCAGTGATGAAATCTGTGCCGCCCACGGTCTGGAGATCCTGCCTCCGCCTGAAAAGCAGGCCAAGCAGAAACGGATGGGCACCCGTGAGTACCGCTCCGCCGCCAAAGGACAGAGCTGGAAGTTCCGGCTGATGAACACCATCGACCAGTGCATGCGGTACGCCGAAACCCGCGAGGAATTCATCTCCCTGATGGAGAGCGAAGGCTACCAGGTGCGCTGGACGGAGGGCCGGAAGAACATCACCTACACCACGCCGGAAGGCATGAAGTGCCGGGATGACCGGCTCCATGAGGAAAAATATACCAAGGAGGTCATGGAACGTGAATTCGGGATCCGGGCAGAGATTGTCCGTGGAAGAACTGAAACAGCTGAACCAGCCGCCGCAGTCAGCCCCCATACCTCCAGCGCATCCGACTCAACAGGAATGGGACGAGCTTCTGGCGGCACTCATAGCCCTGTACCGACTGGAGAGCACCAACAGCGGCCGGCTGGAGCGCCTGGAGGCCAGCGTTGCGGCACAGGAGGCCCTGCTTCGGGCGTTGGGCCGACAGGCGGGGCAGCTCCCCACCCAGTCCCAGCTGGAGGCGCTGGCGCGGGATGTGGCCCAAATGAGGGCGGATCTGAAACAGGCTGGGAAAAAGAGAGGGCTTTCTGTTTCTCCGCCCAGTCTGGAGACAGCCCTGTCCGTTCTGATCTGGCTGGCCCTGATTTTGCTGGGCACGCTGGTGGGCATGGTAGTCCTGCGGACGATCTGGTCCGGCTTGGCTGCGCTCTGGAGCGCGGTACGGACACTGATCCCGTGAGGGACGCCACCACCGCACACCAGCACACAGATAAGAAAGCCCTTCGCAGGGAAAAAGAGAAAAAGATCGCCCTCGGCCATAAGGAGGACGATCATGAGGAAGAACCGACTTGGCAGCAGACCATGAGCTGAGGCCAACCGTTCCCTGATATGGGAAGAAAGGCGAATATGAAAAAGGATTACGAAGTATATCGGGACACCGGCATTCTGGGCAGTTACCATCCTGAGATGGCAATACTGCGGGAGCAGTGCGGTGGGGAAGTCATGACCACATTCCGGGATACCAATTATCAGCAGCGGGGGGATCACCTGGAGAGCCAGCGGGAGATGCTCATCCGGGGAAAGATGTTCCATGTGACCTCCGTATTTCCCTCTGAGGCCATAGCGACGCCTACGGACAAGCTGCTCTCCCTGATCGACGCGGAGTTTGCGGATCAGGGCCACAGCGCCTGATGTTTCAGTAGACTTGGGGGAGCCGGTGGGGTATACTGTCCCTACCCCATACCGGCTTGCCCCAGGAAAAGGAGGTTACAGAATATGGCAAGCCAAAAATATAATATCCTCTATGGCCGGCTCAGTCAGGAGGACGAGCGGCAGGGGGAGTCCAATTCCATCCACAACCAGTAAGCGATTTGTCAAGGGTTTTTCCCCCTGAAAAGCACACATTTTGAAAGAGAGGGGCTTAAGCCCCTCTTGGCCACCATAAAGCACTGAAGCTGGTAGCACCGAAGCCGGTCCTTTGACGGCTCCCAGCTTCGGTGCTACCAGCAGGACGTGGGCCCGCTGGAGCGTCCCCCTCGGAGAGCGCACGGCTGCCGTCAGGCAGTACCTCCGCCCGCTTGCGGGTGGTGAGTAAGTGCGCCCTAGGTATAATTACTTTCTGGCCAGGGACAACTTGAAAGCGATTTCCTTTATGTGTTATAATTAAGAACAAACAGGGCAACAAATTAGAAGCTGTGGAGGCGGCCATTTATGAAAAATAAAATTTTTAAATATATTGGATTGGAAGTTCTTTTATTGCTTGCTTTGATGCTATGTGGAACTATTGTTGTAAAAATATTCAATGTTGCGCTGAAATTGCAGTTTGAAAGCATAGGGACTACAGGGTTTATCGCAGGATTATGCGCTTGGCTTATATTGTTGATTGGCTGGGGCATAAACGCAGCTAAAGCAAAAAGGAACAAGTAACTTCCCATTTGTCGGGGGGCCGAATAAGATGGGGCATGGCGCTTCCCGTAGCGCCATGCCCCGTTGCATATATGACTCCTTTCCCTCTGCTGGTTATCACTTTTGCCACAAATGAACCGTCAGCCGATGTAATGTAGTAGGTAGCGTAAACCACCCTTTATATAGTAACTCCCAAAAGCTGTTTCTTGAGAAGTACGCGGCGGACAATGGATTCGAGAATACCCTGTTCCTGTCCGATGACGGATACTCCGGTACCAACTTCGAGCGGCCCGCGTGGAAGAAAATCGTGGAGATGATCGAGGACGGCGAGGTGGAGGCCCTGATCGTCAAGGATCTCAGCCGCCTGGGACGGGAGTACCTGCAGGTGGGCCAGCTGACAGAACTCTATTTTCCGGAGAAGGGCGTCCGGTTCATCGCGGTCAATGATGGCGTGGACTCCCTGGTGGAGAGCAGCAACGACTTCAACCCCATCCGCAACTGGGCAAACGAGCTCCACGCCAAGGACACCAGCAAAAAGGTGCGGGCCATCAAGAGGATGCAGGCGGAGCGCGGGGAGCGTTCTGGCTCCAAGCCCCCATACGGCTATAAGAAAAAAGACGCACAGTCCAAGGAGATCATACCAGATGAGGCGACTGCCCCTGTGGTATGCCGGATCTTCGAGCTGTGCGCCGCTGGGAAAGGGCCCAACCAGATCGCCAGAATCCTGACCAAGGAGCAGATCATGAACCCGACCAACCAGTACTACCAAGAAACTGGGAAAACCTG
>DXCX01000025.1 GCA_019115785.1 Candidatus Intestinimonas merdavium
TGCGTCAAGCAGGTGCCGGATACGACCGAAATCAAGATCGATCCGGTAAAGAACACCTTGATCCGCGAAGGCGTGCCCAGCATCGTCAATCCCTTTGACGGCTATGCTCTGGAGGCGGCCGCCCGGATCAAGGACGTGGACCCCAGCGCCAAGATCGTGGTGCTCTCCATGGGCCCCGAGCAGGCGAAGGCCGCTCTGAAGGAGTGCCTGGCCATCGCGGCGGACAAGGCCTATCTGGTGTCCGGTCGTGCTTTCGGTGGTTCCGACACCCTGGCCACCAGCTACATCATCTCTGAGGCCGTGAAGAAGGTGGAGGAGATCGAGGGCAAGTTCGACGTGATCTTCTGCGGCAAGCAGGCCATTGACGGCGACACCGCTCAGGTGGGTCCCGAGATCGCTGAGCACCTGGGCTATCCCCAGGTGACCTACGGCCTGGAGGCCGAGGTGGACGGCGACACCATCAAGGTGAAGAAGGAAGTGGAGGAGGGCGTCGAGGTCATCGCCGCCAAGATGCCCGCCGTGGTGACCTTCACCAAGCCCGCCTGGGACCCCCGCTATCCCACCATCAAGCGGAAGATGGCGGCCAACCGGGCCGAGATCCCCGTTCTGGGCGAGGACGCCTTCCCCGACATTGACACCACCCGCATCGGCCTGAAGGGCTCCCCCACCCACGTGAAGAAGACCTTCGTGCCCCAGAAGAAGAGCGGAGGCGTGAAGATCAAGGAAGAGACCGCTGAGGATTCCGCCAAGAAGCTGTTCCAGATGCTCAGCGACGCCAGCATGATCTGAGGGAGGGGGAGATTACAATGGAAGCTAAGACCAAGGATCTTTGGGTATTTGTAGAGACCAACGAGGACGGCACCGCCAAGAATGTGGGCATTGAGCTGCTGACTCCTGGTAAGATGATGGCCGGCAAGCAGGGCGGCGCCCTGGTGGCCGTGGTCATCGGCAACAACGTGGACGAGGCCGTGAAGGCCGCTTCCGAGCACGGCGCCGACAAGGTGATCGTGGTGGACGGCCCCGAGTACGCCCACTACACCACCGACGCCTACGCCATCGCCCTGTGCACTCTGGTGGAGAAGTATGGCCCCACCAGCATGCTCATCGGCGCCACCAACAACGGCCGCGACCTGGGGCCCCGGGTGTCCTGCCGCCTGCACACCGGCCTGACCGCCGACTGCACCGCCCTGGACGTCGACGAGGAGAGCGGCAACGTGGCCTGGACCCGTCCCGCCTTCGGCGGCAACCTGATGGCCACCATCCTCTGCCCCGATCACCGTCCCCAGATCGGCACCGTCCGTCCCGGCGTGTTCAAGAAGAGCGACGCGGTTGAGGCCAAGGCCGAGGTCATCAAGGAAGACATCCATGTGGACGCCAAGGACATCCGCACCCAGGTGCTGGAGCTCATCAAGGAGGCCGACGGCGAGAACGTGGACCTGGAGGGCGCTGAGATCATCGTCTCCGGCGGCCGTGGTGTGGGCGGCCCCGAGGGCTTCGAGCCCGTGAAGGCCCTGGCTGACGTTCTGGGCGGCGTTGTGGGCGCTTCCCGTGCCGCCGTGGACGCCGGCTGGATCGCTCACGCTCACCAGGTGGGCCAGACCGGCAAGACCGTCGGCCCCAAGCTGTACATCGCCTGCGGCATCTCCGGCGCCATTCAGCACGTGGCCGGCATGAGCGGCTCCGACTGCATCGTCGCCATCAACAAGGACCCCGAGGCCCCCATCTTTGACATCGCCGACTACGGCGTGGTGGGCAACCTCTTTGAGGTCCTCCCCGTCCTCACCGAGGAGATCAAGAAGGCTCGGGCCTGATCAGCCCTTGAACCGCGCTCCTTTTAGCGAAACGTAACCGTAGAAAGATAAGGGCCAGCAGCCCATGTGCTGCTGGCCGCTTTTTATGTGACGATATATGACGATTTATATAGTAACATGAATTTTGCCCAAGAGAGCACGGATTCTGCCGATTCCTTGCAAAGCGGCCGAGCCAAGTAGTATTATATTTCTAATAATACTGTGCGACTTGTTGAGAAGGCATGGTGCCGCCAGGTTGGCGCAGAGCTGATATGCGGGGGGAGCGGCATGGAGCGGAAGGGAAAGAGAGAGAGCTTGGTGGCCGGCCTGGTGGGAGCCTTCTTGGGCTCTCTACTGGGCATGGCCTGTATCATTGTTGTGAGCCAGCTGGGCTATGTGGCTGCGTTCTGCGGGGTGGTCATGGCGGTATGCACCCTTAAGGGATATGAGCTGCTGGGAGGGATGCTCAGCCGAAAAGGGACAGTGGTTGCCGGGATACTGACTCTGGTGATGACTTATGTGGCCTATCAGATGGACTGCGCCATCCAAGTGGCCCAGGCCGCGGAGGTGGATCTTTTCACCGCCTTCCGGAGCATGGGAATGCTGCTGGAGGAGGGATACCTCAACACCAGGGCCTACTGGGGCGGCCTGGTCCTGCTTTACCTCTTCACCCTGCTGGGGGCGGCCCCCCTGATCGTGGCCGCCCTTCGGAGCAAGGAGGAGGCCGAAGTTCCGCCGGAGTCGGTACGGGCTGGTACAACGGTGGGAGGAGGGACCTCTGCCAGCCAGTACTACCCCGCCCATCCCACCTGGATGCGTCCTCTGCGGCTGAGCGTTTTTCTCTCCCTGCTGCTGGCAGTGGTGGTAATGTGTGTGACTCTGGGGATAGCCATTGTCAAAGGCACCGACTCGCCGCCCGTAATCGGCGCACTGGCGGGAGGACTCCTGGGGATGCTCGGCCTGTGCGCCGCCGCTTTTACCTTGGCCAGTCCATGTGATGCCTTCCGCTGGCTCTTTGTCCGCCGGGATGGAGTGCTGTGGCGGGTCAACCTCAATGGGCTGAATGCGGTGGACACCTATCGATACACCAGTAGGCGTGTCCAGATGAGCGAGATCCGGTGGGAAAAACTCACTGAGGAGGAGCAGGAGAGGGCCAAGAGGTCCATTGAGCGGGCCATCCAGGTCCTCTGCGCGGAGCAAATTCTGCCAGGAAGTGCCCTGGGGCGGCTCGTTCAGAGTCTTCCGGAGCCCCAGCTGGAGGGAGAGGATAAGTGGACCTGGAAGCTCTCCTACCGGGTGAGCGTCCCCAATGGGAACCAGGAGGGCGGAAAACGCAAGACGCTGCGGGTGGCCAAGGCCTACCCCGGCTTTGCCCCGGTGACCGGAACCGTACCCCCCACGGAGCCGGCCCCTTCCCGGTGGAGCTTCAGCGTGCTGGTGCTTCTTCTGATGGTCCTTCTCACCGGAGGCGGTTATCTGCTGGGGGCGGTCCTGGGGGGTGGTGGGACGGAGGCCGCCCCAAAGACCGCCCAGGCCACGGTGCCGGAGACCACCACGGACTATCAGAGTTTGGGGGTCACCTTTCACCTGCCCGGCACCCTCACCCAGACGGGGGCGGGGTCCTTTGCAGACCCGGATACCGGCGCGGTCTATACCCTGTCGGTGGAGCTGGGCGCCACCGAGGAGATGGCGGTGGATGCCCTCCTGGCCCCCATCAGCCAATCCCGACTCCGCCCCGATTTCTCCAACTTCTCCCTGGCCTATACCGACGGGGAGGAGGCTCTGGTGGAGCTGACCACCAGTGATCGGCTGATCTGTCTGCATAATCTCATTACCATCCGATTTACCGACGGCAGCGCCGTCCAGACTGGTGTGGCCCTGGCCATGGACATCTATGGTACCTTGGTTCGTGTGGAGGTCAGCCATGATGACCGAGTGGATGAGAATACCGTTCAGGATACCGTTTTGTCCATTTTGGAGGGGATGGAGTTTACCGGTCCCACCCCGGAGAACCATCAGGACATGTACCATCTGGGCCGGGAGGAGGGCTATTCCCTGGTGGGCATCGCGATTCTGCCCACACCCTATGAGGATACCCCGTTCCTCCGGGTCCCCCTGCCCTATGGTGGGGAGGTGACCTATTCCGAGGAGGGGGATGGGGTTCTGACCCAGGCCCACGGCCTGCGGGTGTACGCCCAGGCCTGCTACTCTCCCGAAGGGCCTCAGGCCATTCTGGAGGAGGCCTATGCCCGGATCGAGGCGGAAGGCCGAGATATGTATCAGGACGGCGTGTTTGACATCCGCTATGATGAGGAGACCGACATGGCCAGCAAGCAGATCTCCTTCTGGGAGGGGGAGAATGCCCGGATTTCCTTCCTGGTGGCCCAGCCCATGCGTCAGGAGGGGCGCTACCGCTACATGGAGGTGACCTATCTTCCTGAGGAAATGGACGACGATTATCCCACCTTGATCCAGGAGTTTAGCGACGCGTCGGATCTGGTTCTGCCTGAGCTGGACCCCTTCTGAGCTCCGGCGGCAAGAGAACGAAAGCGAGACGGGAGGCGGGCCCACAGGACCTGCCTCCCGTCTCGCTTCCGATATGGACGGGGCCTTCAAGGGGCCTGTCCTCGGTCAGGCCTCGATCTGCCGGATGAGATTGACCATCTCAATGGCGCTCAGAGCGCAGTCATAGCCCTTGTTGCCTGCCTTGGTACCGGCGCGCTCAATGGCCTGCTCGATGTTTTCGGTGGTGAGGACGCCGAAAAGGACAGGGATGCCGCTGTCCAAACCCACAGCAGCGATGCCCTTGGAGACCTCGCTGCAAACATAGTCATAATGGCTGGTGGAACCACGGATGACGGCCCCCAGGCAGATGATGGCGTCGTACTTGCCGCTTTTGGCCATTTTAGAGGCGATGAGTGGGATCTCAAAGGCGCCGGGGACCCAGGCCACATGGACATCCTCCTCACGGACATCGTGGCGGACCAGGCCGTCCATTGCCCCGCTGAGGAGCTTGGAGGTAATGAACTCGTTGAACCGGGCGGCCACGACGCCCACCCGAATACCGCTGGCGACCAATTTTCCTTCCAGTGTTTTCATGTGTGGAAATCCTCCTTCTTACTTCTTAATAGTGCAGGATATGACCCATACGGTCCTGCTTGGTCTTGAGATAGAAACGGTCATAGTCGGTGGCCTCGATCTGGATAGGGAGCCGCTGGGTAATTTCTATACCGAATTCGGCAAGCTGGTAGACCTTGTCCGGGTTGTTGGTCAGAAGGCGCATGCTCTTCACCCCCAGGGCGCGGAGGATCTGGGCGCCGATATAGTACTCCCGCTGGTCTCCGGCAAAGCCCAGCGCCAGGTTTGCATCCAGGGTGTCCATGCCCTTTTCCTGGAGCTCGTAGGCCCGAAGCTTGTTGATAAGACCGATGCCCCGGCCCTCCTGGCGCATGTAGAGCAGGACCCCCCTCCCCTCTCGTTCGATCTGTGCCATAGCGGCGGCGAGCTGTTCGCCGCAGTCGCAGCGCAGGGAGCCGAAGGTATCCCCTGTAAGGCATTCGGAGTGGACCCGGCATAGGACATCCTGCCCATCTCCCAGGTCCCCCTTCACCAGGGCCACATGGTGCTCTCCGTTGAGGCGGTTGACGAACCCATGCGCCACAAAGCTGCCGTATTTGGTGGGCATTTTGGTGACGGCCACCTCGTCCACCAGCTGGTCGTGGCATTTGCGGTAGTTCTGAAGGTCCTTAATGGTGATAAAGGTGAGTCCGTAGCGCTCAGAGAGCGCCATAAGCTCGGGGGTGCGCATCATGGTGCCGTCCTCCTGCATGACCTCGCAGCATAGGCCACAGGGCTTGAGCCCGGCCAGCCGACACAGGTCCACGGTAGCTTCAGTGTGCCCGTTTCGCTCCAGGACGCCGTTTTTCTTGGCCAGCAGAGGGAACATGTGGCCCGGCCGGCGGAAGTCCTCCGGTTTGGCGTCCTCCTCCACACACTTGAGGGCGGTGACCGACCGCTCCGCCGCCGAAATGCCGGTGGTGGTGCTCACATGGTCAATGGAGACGGTGAAGGCAGTCTCGTGGTTGTCGGTATTGTACTGGACCATCTGGGGAAAGCGCAGCCGTCGGACATACTCCTCCGACATAGGCATGCAGATAAGCCCCTTACCGTGGGTGGCCATAAAATTGACATTTTCTGTGGTGGCAAATTGGGCGGCGCAGATAAGATCTCCCTCGTTCTCCCGGTCGGGGTCGTCGGTGACCAGAATGAGCTTGCCCTGCCGAAGGTCCTCCAGAGCCTCCTCGATGGTGTGAAACTGAGCCATGATATGTCCTCCTCAAAAGCCGTATTGGGTTAGAAATTCCCTGGTGATGCCCCGCTCCCTTGACGGGTCCGGGGCGGGAGCGAGCAGTTTTTCCACATATTTTCCGATGATATCGTTTTCCAGGTTGACCAAATCACCCTCTCTGCGGTGGCAGAGAACGGTTTGGGCGACTGTGTGGGGAATGGCCGAAATGGAGAAGCCGGACCCATCCACCCGGGCCACGGTCAGACTGATACCATCCACGGTGATGGAGCCCTTTTCCACGATGTACCGGAGCAGCGCGGGGGACGCCGAAATGGTATACCATATGGCATTGTCATCCCGGCGGATGGACTTGATCCGCCCCACTCCGTCCACATGGCCGGAGACGATGTGGCCGCCGAAGCGGCCACCCACCGCCATGGCCCGCTCCAGATTTACTGCGGTCCCTGGGCGCAGCCCCGCCAGGGAGGAGCGATCCAGCGTCTCGTGCATCACGTCAGCGGTGAAGTGTCCCGCGGTGCGCCCGGTAACGGTGAGGCAGATGCCGTTGACGGCGATGCTGTCCCCCACCTTGGCGTCCTCCAGCACCGTTCTGGCCTGGATGGTGAGGACGGCAGAGTGTCTCCCGCGGTCCACCGCAGTCACGGTGCCGACCTCCTCAACGATCCCCGTGAACATGGTATTCCACCTCGCTTTCCAGCAAAAAATCCTCGCCCAGCTGTTGAAGCCGGGTATTTTTCAGGAGAAAGGCCTGCTCTGGACTGGGAACGCCGGTCCCCTCTACCGGGGTCTTGGCCCCGGCCCCTCCCAACAGCTTTGGGGCCAGATAGGCGCAGACGGACTGGACCAGGCCCTGCTCCAAGGCGGTCCAGTTCAAGGTGCCGCCCCCCTCCAGCAGCAGGCTGTCCATTTCCAGCCCACCCAGTTGGTCCAGTAGAGCGCCCAGATCCACACGGCCCTCCCGGGCTGGCAGGGTGAGTACCCGACAGCCCGCGGCCTCATAGGGGCGGCAACGCTCCGGGGCAGTCTCACAGGTGGCAAGAATGGTGGGGATCTCTCCTGCCGTGGTCACCACTCTGGCGGTAAGCGGGGTGCGCAGATGGGTATCACAGATGATCCGCACCGGGTCCCGCCCGCCGGGCAGACGGCAGTTGAGCATGGGGTCATCAGCGAGCACGGTGCCCACCCCCACCAAGATCCCCCGGCAGCGATGCCGCAGCCGATGTACGTGCTCACGGGCGGCTTCCCCGGTGATCCATTTGGCATCTCCGGTATAGGCGGCGATCTTTCCGTCCATGGTCATGGCGTATTTCATCACCACATAGGGCCGGTGGGTGAGAATGTAGTGAAAGAAAAACCGGTTGAGCTCCCGGCAGGCCTCCTCCATCACCCCCACGGCGACCTCCACCCCGTGCTCACGAAGCAGGGCGATTCCCCTGCCGCCCACCAGAGGATTGGGGTCGGTGCACCCCACCACCACCCGACGGATGCCAGCGGCAAGAATGGCGTCCACACAGGGGGGCTGCCGACCCTGGTGACAGCAGGGCTCCAGAGTCACATACAGCGTGGCCCCACAGGGATCAGACTGGCAGGCGGCCAGTGCCTCACGCTCCGCGTGGAGCGCTCCGCAGCGCTGGTGGTAGCCCTGGCCGATGATCCGGCCATCCTTTACGATCACCGCTCCCACCATGGGATTGGGGCAGGTCCACCCCGCTCCCCGCTCCGCCAGCTCCAGGGCCAGCGCCATATAGTCACGGTCTTCCATGCTCGGCACCTCTCTCCTGCAAAAACAAAAACTGCCCTGGACAGATGGTCCAGGGCAGAAAAAATGGCAAGGCGACGGCGCCCCTGGGGGGCGGGCGGCAAAAAAGCTCTGGATGTCCAAAGACATTCCAGAGCAGCCATGTGACACAGGAAGGCCTGCCAAACAGGCCCCATGCGCTTCAATCTTCTTCCATCCCGACTGTACGGTCGGCTTCGGAATTTCACCGAATCATGCCTTGCGGCTCGTGGGCTATACCACCGGTAGGGACTTTCACCCTGCCCTGAAGATCTATCCAATTTTACAAGGCGGAGTATACGCCCCTTGCCGGCAGTTGTCAAGTATAAAAATGCAACTTTGCCGAATTGGCGGGCCGGGGAGGCCCCCAAAAAGAGTGAGCATGCTCATCACTTGAGGCCCTTTTCCGCAATGGAGCGAATGTAGGCGGGGACCTCATCCAAAGGGATGCCAAGCACGGCGGCGATCTCCCCATGGAGGAGATCCTGGGCGCTTTTCAGGTAACGCTGGTCCAGGGCGCCGGGGTGCTTGCCGTGCTGAATGGCCCGCTGGCTTTTCTCATAGGCCCCTTTGATAAGACCTACCAGAGCCTGACAATCGTGGCTTTTGAGCACGGACACATAGTGGTCCTTGAGGGCGGTGAGGCTGTGCTCCACCAGGGGTTCGGCGGGGATCTCGGAAAATTGCTCCAGCAGGCCATGGAGCTCCTGGGGTGTCAGGAGGGGCCGATGGAAGACCGGTCCGTCCACCGGGGCGTAGATTACGCCGGAGCCGTAGAGAGGTACCAGGGTATAATAGAGCCGATCCCCTCCGACCGACTCCAGAGGCCCCACCGCTCTGACCTCACAGACGCCGCTTCCGCCATAAATGATCCGCTCTCCCACCTGATACATAGACAGCCTCCTTTCCCGCAAAAAACTGGATGAAACCAATCTCGTGACCATTTCTTTTCTATTTTATCATAATTTTCTCGGCGATGTAAGTAAAATTTTCCATTCCATGAGGGGCGCTGGGCGGGAAGTCCTTGAATCCGCCGGCCGGGTGTTGTAGAATGGAAACCAAAGCGCCCGGTCATGGGCGGAGAGGACGGGTGACGGCAGAGTATGCTGGAAGAACAGGAGAAGCGGACGCCGGAGGGCAGTGAGAACGTGGTGTTTGTGAATACAGCCCTCATCTGGCGGGCCATGGAGCAGGTCCAGCGGTCTCAGGCCGACTTTCGGGCCCTGCTGGAGCAGGCCCAGGCTGACCCGGCTCTGGCCTACGACGTGGGACTGCGCTATGCCCAAGGGGACGGTGTGGAGGCCGATCTGAGCCAGGCAGCCCATTGGTTTGCCGTGGGGGCGGAGACGGGCGATCTGAGGGCGGTGGAGGCCCTGGGACGCTGCTGTCAGGCCGGGGACGGTGTGGAGCTCAATCCCGTACGGGGAGCGGAGCTTTTCCGCCAGGCGGCGGAGGAGGGCTACCTCCCCGCTGTGTGTGACCTGGGGCTGTGCTATGAGGCTGGAGATGGGGTGGAGCCTGACCCGGCCCGGGCTGCCGAGCTCTACCATCAGGCGGCGGAGGAGGGATATGCCCCGGCCCAGTGCAACCTGGGAGTGTGCTACCTCAACGGCATTGGGGTGGAGGCCGATCCGGTCCAGGGGGCGGAGTGGCTCAGCCGGGCCGCGGACCAGGGCTATCCCCGTGCCCAGAGTATTCTGGGGGTGTGCCGGGAAAACGGAACCGGTGTGGAACAGGACCTGGCGCTGGCGGCCAGACTCTACCGGCAAGCTGCCGACCAGGGGTATGCCCCGGCCCAGTGCAATCTGGGGGTGTGCTATCTCAACGGCATCGGCGTGGAGGAAAATGAGGCCCAGGGGGTGGACTGGCTGGAGCGGTCGGCGGCCCAGGAGTTCCCCCGGGCCCAAAGCATTTTGGCCGACTGCCTTCAGGGCGGGCACGGAACGGCGGAGGACCCGGTCCGGGCGGCGGAGCTCTACCGGGCGGCGGCGGAGCAGGACTACCTGCCCGCCGTGTGCGATCTGGGCCTGTGCTATGAAAATGGGACCGGCGTGGAGCAGGACCCGGTCCGGGCGGCGGAACTCTATCTCCAGGCGGCGGAGGGGGGCTATCCTCCGGCGCAGTGCGACCTGGCGGTGTGCTACCTGAGCGCCATCGGTGTGGAACGGGACGAGGCCCAGGCGGTGATGTGGCTGGAGCGGGCGGCGGACCAGGACTATCCCCGTGCCCAGAGCATCCTGGCCGACTGTCTCCAGTCAGCCAGAGGGACCGAGCGGGACTTGGAGCGGGCGGTAGCCCTCTACGAGAAGGCGTCGGAGCAGGGATATCTGCCCGCCATTTGTGATCTGGGTCTGTGCTATGAGGTGGGAGACGGCGTACCTGAGGACAAGGCAAAGGGGGCGGAGCTCTACCTCCGGGCGGCAGAGGGAGGATACCCCCGCGCTCAGTGCAACCTGGGGTTTTGCTACCTATATGGCATTGGTGTGGAGCGGAGCGAGGCCCAGGCGGTGGTATGGCTGGAGCGGGCGGCGGCGCAGGAATTTCCCCGTGCCCTTGACCTGCTGGGGGACTGCGCTGCCGACGGCATAGGGATGGAGACAGATCTGGAGAAGGCGGCGGCATACTACCGCCGTGGAGCCGAGCTGGACTACCCGCCTGCCATGGTGAGCCTGGGGCTATGCTACGAGAACGGCCGCGGCGTGACCGCCGACCCGGTCCGGGCGCTGGAGCTCTACTGTCAGGCCGGTGAGCGGGGGGAGCCGGCTGGGGCCTGCAACGCCGGCTACTGCTATCTCACGGGTATCGGTACTCAGCCAGACCCTGTCCAGGCCATTCCGTGGCTGGAGCGGGGGGCGGCGCGGGACTTTCCCCGTGCTCTGGACCTTCTGGGCGACTGTTACTGGAACGGCCAGGGAGTGACTCAGGACGCGGAAAAGGCAGCGGAGTATTACCGCCGGGGGGCGGAGCGGAACTATGCCCCCTCCCTGGCCAGCCTGGGACTGTGCTATGAACTGGGCCGGGGCGTGGACGAGAACAAAGAGCACGCGGTAGAGCTCTACCGCCAGTCGGCGGAGCAAGGGTATGCCTACGCGCAGTGCAATTTGGGCTTTTGCTATCTCCATGGCATCGGCGTGGAGGCCGACGATGGCCAAGCGGTAATGTGGCTGGAGCGGGCGGCGGCACAGAACTCCGCCCGGGCGCTGGATCTTCTGGGGGACTGCGCCGCCGACGGTACCGGTATGGACCAGGATGATGAGAAGGCGGCGGCGTATTACCGCCGCGCGGCGGAGATGAACTATCTGCCGGCTCTGGTGAGCCTGGGGCTGCGCTACGAGAATGGCCGCGGGGTGGACGCCGATCCGGCCCAGGCCCTGGCGCTCTACGAGCGGGCAGGAGAGCGGGGAGAGCCCGCTGGGGCCTGCAACGCCGGATATTGTTATCTCCATGGCATCGGTACCCGGCCCGATCCGGAGCGGGCGGTAGCATGGCTGAAGCGCGCCGCCGAGCAGGACCATCCCCGGGCTCTGTATCTGTTGGGTGTCTGCTATTTTGACGGCACGGGTGTGGAACAGAGTGTGGAGGAGGCGGTGGCGTATTACCGCCGGGGAGCGGAGGGGAATTACGCCCCCGCACTGGCTGGCCTGGGCTATTGTTATGAGATGGGCCGCGGAGTACCGGAAGATAAGGAAAAGGCGGTGGAATACTACAGGCAGGGGGCGGAGCGGGGCTATGCCTACGCCCAGTGCAATTTGGGGCGCTGCCTGTTCCACGGCATCGGTACAGAGCAGAACCTGGCGAAAGGGGTGGAATGGCTCTACAAGGCCGCCGACCAGGGCGACAACGAGGCCAGATACCTGTTGGGCCGCTACCGGGTGCTGGGAGAGCGGATCACCAAGGACACCAGAGAGGGAGAAAGCCTTCTCCGGGCGGCGGCGGAAGGTGGGCATACAGCTGCCCAGTATTACTTGGGCACACTGTACATGAATGGGGATCGGCTCCGGCGGGATGAGCGGATGGCGGCGGCCCTCTTTGCCAAGGCGGCGGAGAAGGACCATGGCCCCAGCCTTTTTCTCCTGGGCGAGTGCTACGCACAGGGACGCGGAGTACCCAAGGATGTGGAAAAGGCGGCCCGGCTCTACCAGAAAGCGGCCAATTTGGGCGAATGGGACGCCGCCCATGCGCTGCAAAAGCTGAAGGAGGAGAGAGCGCAGGGTCCCTCTCCCAGAAAAGCAGGAGGTCTCCGGGGCCTGTTTCAAAAACTAAAGGGGCAATGATCGAGATGTGAGGGGCGGGGCTTGTCCCCGCCCTTCGTTTGTTTTAATGTGCAAATAGCTTTTTCTGTCCTAAAATCCCTTTGTAAAAAATTATTTTTCCTGTCACAAATGGCTTTCTTGAAACGATATATAGAGACAGAAGGACCTCCGCCTGGGCGGAGGAGACAGGAGGACGCGCCATGACGGGACGAGGAAAGGAATCACCCCTGCCGGTGGTGGGGCTTGTGGCCATTGCGGCGGCAGCACTGCTGTTTTTGGGGGTGTGGACCCAGGCTGGACGGGTAAGAGACTGGGCCAATGAACCCGCCCATGCCCACAATATCACCTGTCAGACCCCCTTTGCGCCGATCTGTTCTGATTTTGCTTGACAGGGGAAAAAGTTCATGCTACCATACTTTTCAAGCATAAGGGAGTAGTCGGCGCGGCCACCGCGTAACGGAGCCAACATGCTGGAGCGGTGCGCTCCTGGCTTTGTTTTCAATGACGAGACTTATCTGCTTTTGGCAGATGGGTCTCTTTTTTTGCGCCCCGGCGCATACCCTGTCCCGTGGCCCTCTGCCGGACCAGTATCAGGGAGGAATGTCATCATGAGCTTGTGGGAACTTTTTATCATTGCCGTGGGGCTGTCTATGGATGCCTTTGCCGTCTCCATCTGCAAGGGGTTGTCGGTGGGGCGGGTCTCCCCCCGCCATGCCCTCACCTGTGGGGTGTGGTTTGGCGGCTTCCAGGCCCTTATGCCCGCTGTGGGTTGGCTTCTGGGTACCCGGTTCCAGGGTCTCATCACCACGGTGGACCACTGGATCGCCTTTGTGCTGCTGTGCATCATCGGCGGCAACATGCTCCGGGAGTCCTTTGGGGAGGAGGAAGAAGAGGTCTCCGCCTCCTTCTCCCCCGCCTCCATGCTCCCTCTGGCGGTGGCCACCAGCATTGACGCTCTGGCCATCGGTGTCACCTTTGCCTTCCTCAGCGTGGACATTGGTCCCGCCGTAAGCCTGATCGGCGTGACCACCCTGGTCCTCTCAGCCATCGGTGTGAAAGTAGGGGGACTCTTTGGCGACCGGTGGAAGGCCCCCTCAGAGCGCTTCGGCGGCGCCGTGCTGATCCTCATGGGCTGCAAGATTTTGCTGGAGCATCTGGGTGTCTTGGTGCTATAATGGGACCACAGACCGTGCTTTGATACAGACAAGGAGGGACCGTATGGATGACAGACGGCTTTTGACGGTGGAGGAGGAGACCACCCTTCTCCCCTTCCTGCTCCTCCGGGTGCGGGACAAATCCCGGAACACGGTGAAGGGGCTCCTGTCCCGGCGGCAGGTGCTGGTGGACGGAGAGGTGGTCACCCGCTTTGACGCCCCTCTGGCTCCAGGGCAGAGGGTGGAGCTGCTGCCCAAGGATTCCGCCGGTGCCGCCGAGCTCCCCTTTCCCATCCTCTACGAGGATACCGGTCTCATCGCAGTGGACAAGCCAGCCGGACTCCTGTCCATGGGCAATGAGCGGGAGCGCCGCCGCACCGCCTACCGGGCGGTCTCCGACTATGTAAAGGCCCGGGAGCCAGGCAGGCGTATCTTCATTGTCCACCGGCTGGACCGGGACACCTCTGGGGTGCTGGTCTTTGCCAAGGACGAAAAGCTCAAACGCGCCCTTCAGGATAACTGGGAGAATGTAGTGAAAAAGCGGGGCTATCTGGCCGCTGTAGAGGGAACCCTTCCCCAGCGGGAGGGGATGGTACGCTCTTATCTCCATGAGACGGCTACCCATCTGGTCTACTCCGGACCCAGGGGGAGGCAGGCCAAGGAGGCGGTGACCCGATACCGAATGGTGGAGGAGAACCGGGGTTACACCCTGGCGGCGGTGGAGATTGATACCGGTCGGAAAAACCAGATCCGGGTCCACATGAAGGATCTGGGCTGTCCCATCGCCGGAGACCGGCAGTACGGCGCCCAGACCGATCCCATGGGCCGACTGGCCCTCCATGCCGATGTACTGGTCCTCACCGACCCCAGAACCAGAAGAGCGCTCACCCTCAGGGCCCCCCTGCCCATTACCTTCCGCAGGCTCTTCCCTGGAGCCGCGCTGTGAACGAGGAATTGAAATTTTTGGATTATTTTTAAGGAAATGGGGAATAAAGGTAGAAAAATTCACATTTGCTGTGGTAGAATGGGAGAAACGCCAGACCACAGAGGTGAAGACAGAAGATGGCAGTTTCAGGAATTGACGGTGGAAGCGGCGGATATGCCCAGGGAGGGCGCGAGATCAGCGCCATAGAGCTGCGGATCCGACAGATGGAGGCCCAATACACCCAGGCGGAGGCCAGCCAGGCCCAGGAGTCCGATGAGGGCCAGGAGAACGATATAGAAAATCTGGAGGAGCAGATCGCCCGACTGGAGCGGCAGCTGGAACGGGCTGGGGTCTCTCCAGAGACGACCCAGGCGGGGAGCGCTCTGGAAGGTAGGCGGCAGGAGGCTCCGGCAGAGCGGCATAGAGCGCGCCAGCAGCGGTTTGACACCTATGAGGCACAGGTGACAGAGCCCTCAGCGGGGCTGTACCGGCCAGTCTGGGACCAGGAGGGCAGGCCGGGCGTGGAGTTGATCCCCTTTTCGGAGGGGGCGCCTTTTCCAGCGCCGGAGAAAGCGGAGCACCCCCAGCCCAAGGAGGGGCAGACAGCGGACTGAAGCCGCCGGATAAGACCTCTGTCCGAACAAGCTGAAAAAATAAACATGCTTGAAACCGGTCCCAACTGGGGGACCGGTTTTTCGTTGCCTTTTCCCAGGAAAGCGGGTATGATAAAAAGATGAAAACACATTGGGAAGGAAGAAACCAGACATGGATTATAACGGCTGCAAGGATTTCCTCATGGAGACGGCCAAGGCCCTTTTGACCACCGACTCCCCCAGCGGGTTCACCCGCCGGGCGGTGGAGGTGGCGGAGGGGATCGCCCGGGAGCTGGGCTATGCCGTCCGACGTACCAACAAGGGAGGGCTGGTCATTGAGGTGCCCGGCCGCGAGCGCGGGAAGAAGGTGGGCCTGTGCGCCCACATAGATACCCTGGGACTCATGTGCCGGTCCATTGGGCCCAAGGGGGAGCTGATGGTGACCAAGATCGGCGGGCCCCTCATGCCCACCCTGGACGGGGAGTATTGTAAAATTTATACCCGGAATGGAAGGGTATACACCGGTACCATCCTCTCCCTCTCCCCTGCCAGCCACGTTTTTGACGATGCCGCCACCCGGCCCCGGGATGAGGGCAACATGTATGTCCGCCTGGACGAGCTGGTGAAGACCGCCGACGATGTCCGGGCACTGGGCATCGAGGTGGGGGACTATATCTGCTTTGATCCCAAGACCACGGTCACCGAGAGCGGGTTTTTGAAGTCCCGGTTCATTGACGACAAGGGCTCGGCGGCCTGCCTGCTGACGCTGCTGAAGCTCATGGCCGACGCCGGAGTCCAGCCCCGGTATGACGCGGAGATCCACCTCACCGTCTACGAGGAAGTGGGCCACGGCGGCGCTACCATCCCCTGGGACCTGAGTGAGCTTCTGGCGGTGGATATGGGCTGTGTGGGCCTGGACCTCACCTGCACCGAGGAACAGGTGTCCATCTGCGCCAAGGACTCCTCCGGGCCCTACGACTACGACATGGTGAGCCGCCTGGTGGCTCTGGCCAAGGAGGGTGGCGTGGATTACGCCGTGGATGTCTATCCCCACTACTCCTCTGATGTGTCGGTGGCCTGGAAGGCGGGCAGCGACGCCAAGGCTGCCCTCATCGGCCCCGGGGTCCAGGCCTCCCACGGCATGGAGCGCACGCATTTCCACGGCATGCGGGAAACCATCCGGCTGATCGCTCTCTACCTGGAGTGCGCATAAGGGTGTGCTCCTCAGTGGATCTGGTTTTCCTCTGAATCAGTTTGACGTCCTGAGGGCCCCCTCCCCTTTGGGAGGAGAGGGGGCCCTCAGGCACTTTTATATGCTGGACTTCTTGGGAAGGTGCTGGACTTCTTGGGAAGGTGACTTGTAACTCCTGCATGGATTTGGTATAATAAAAGTTGATTTTTTGAATTCGAGGGCAAACGGATGAAGTATAAAAAGTGGAATCTGGCAGCCCCGGAAAGGAGCGCCGTGGAAGGGCTGCGAGGGGCCGGGCTGCCGGCCCTGGCGGCCTTGGTACTGTGTGCCCGGGGGCTTGACGCCCCGGAGGCGGCAAAGGATTTTCTCTCTGCCGGCGAGGCCCCCCTCCTTGATCCCTTTCTGCTCAAAGATATGGACAGGGCGGCGGAGCGGTTGCAGCTGGCCCTGGACAGGCAGGAGCCCATCGCCGTCTATGGGGACTACGACGTGGATGGGATCACCTCCACCTGTCTGCTCACCCAATTTCTGCGGAGCCGGGGGGGCAATATTATTCCCTATATCCCGGACCGGATGGAGGAGGGCTATGGGCTCAACCGGGAGGCGGTAGACCATCTCCACCAGGCGGGAGTGGGCCTCATTGTGACGGTGGACTGCGGCATTACCGCTGCCGCCGAGACCGACTATGCCTGCGGTCTGGGAATGGAGGTCATTATTACCGATCATCACGAGTGCAAGGAGGTCTTCCCCGCCGCCGTCGCGGTGGTGGACCCCCACCGGGATGACTGCGGCTATCCCTTTCCCTGTCTGGCCGGGGTAGGGGTTGCGCTGAAGCTGATTTTGGCCCTTACTCCGCCGGAAGAGCGGGAGGAGGTCTTCCGGAGCTATGCCGATCTGGCCGCCGTGGGCACGGTGGCTGATGTCATGAGCCTTGTTGGAGAGAACCGAATCATCGTCCGGCAGGGCCTCCGGACACTGGCCCACACCCGCCGGCCGGGCTTCCGGGCCCTCATCCGTGAGGCGGGGGCGGAGAGCCGGTGCCTCACCGCATCAGGTATTGGCTTCACCCTGGCCCCCCGGATCAATGCAGCGGGGCGCATGGGCAAGGCCTGGGTGGCCGCCGAGCTGCTCCTCACCGATGACTCCGCCCGGGCGGAGGGGCTGGCCAAGGAGCTGTGCGAGCTCAACCGGCAGCGCCAGGCCATTGAGGGACAGATCTTTCAGGAGTGTCAGGCCCGGCTGGAGCGAGAGTCGGTGGGGCCCCGCCGGGCTCTGGTCCTCGCCGGAGAAAGCTGGCACCAGGGGGTAGTGGGCATTGTGGCCTCCCGTCTGGCTGAGCGGTATTCCTGTCCCACCTTCATGATCTGCCTCCAGGATGGGAAGGGAAAGGGCTCCTGCCGGAGCTTCGGAGGCTTTAATCTCTTCAAGGCCCTGGAATCCTGCGCCGATCTGCTGGAGGGCTTTGGCGGCCACGCCCTGGCGGCCGGCTTTACCATTTTGGAGGAGAACATTGACGCCTTCCGGCAGCGGATCGAGGGGTGTGTGGAGGCCTGGAGCGGCGGAGCCGAGCTGGTGTCGGTGCTGGACATCGACGCTGAGCTCCCCGGTGCCGATCTCCTCACCGTAGAGGAGGTCCACGGCCTCAATGTACTGGAGCCCTATGGGGCGGGCAATCCCAAGCCGGTCTTTTCCCTTTCGGGCTGCACCGTGTCCGCCCTCAGCGAGGTGGGGGGCGGCCGGCACCTGAAGCTGCGGCTGAATCGCTGCGGACGAAGCCTGGATGCCATTTTCTTTTCGGTAACGGCCCAGATGGCGGGACTGGCCCCCGGTGATCGGGTGGACGTGGCCTTTACCCCACAGATCAACGAGTTTCGCGGTACACGGAGCGTCCAGCTCCAGGTCTGCGACCTCCGCCCTGCCCCCACCCGTATGGAGGCCGAGCAGGCCCTATACGAACGGCTGCGGCAGGGGGAGCATCTCACGGCGGGGGAGGCGGCTGCCCTAATCCCCAGCCGGGCAGAATTTGCCGCTGTATGGCGGTATTTGAGCGGCCACGCCCGGCTGGGCCGGGTGGAGGACACCGCCCGCCGCCTGGCCCGGGGAATCTCCCGGACCTATGGTATCAAGGAGACCGTCATGCGGACCATGGTCTGCCTGGAGGTCCTGGATGAGCACGGCCTCATCCGGGTGGAGCAGTCCACCGACCACCTGCGCATTGACCTTTGCCAGGTGGAGGGCAAGGTGGATCTGGAGGACTCCACGCTCATGAAGCGGCTGCGCAGCCTCTCCCAGAGCTGAGGCATTTTAAAAGAGGTGATGATATGGACCCCGTCTTAGAGAGCTATCATGCTCTGGAGGAGAAGATCAAACAATATAACCACAACCTGGACACCAAGCGGCTCTATGCCGCCTTCCAGTACGCCGACAGCGCCCACTCCGGACAACTGCGGAAGGATGGCTCTCCCTATATCACCCACCCCCTGGCGGTGGCCGAGATCGTGGCCGAGCTGGAGCTGGATACAGACTCCATCATCGCCGCCCTCCTCCACGACTGCATCGAGGACACCGGCGCTACCCACGAGGACGTTGCCAAGCTCTTCGGCGCTCCGGTGGCCGACCTGGTGGAGGGGGTCACCAAGCTGACCCGGGTGCAGTACACCTCCAAGGAAGAGGAGCAGATGGAGAACCTCCGAAAGATGCTCATGGCCATGGCCAAGGACATCCGGGTGATCCTCATCAAGATCTGCGACCGGCTCCACAACATGCGTACCATGGAGTACCAGACGCCCCGGAAGCAGCGGGAGAAGGCCCTGGAGACCATGGAGATCTACGCCCCCATTGCCCACCGGCTGGGTATGCAGAAGATCAAGTGGGAGCTGGAGGACCTTTCCCTCCAGTATCTGGACCCGGTTGGCTACCAGGAGATCGCCGACGAGCTCCTCCGCCGCTCCTCCGCCCATGAGGAGTTTATGGCCAGCATTCAGCAGAAGATCCAGGACCGCCTGGCCGAGGAGGGCATCCAGGCCACCGTCTACGGCAGGGTCAAGCACATCTATTCCATCTATCGGAAGATGTTTGCCCAGAACAAGACCCTGGACGAGATCTTTGACCTCTACGCCTTTCGGGTCATTGTGGACGACACCAACGAGTGCTATAACGTGCTGGGCTGTATCCACGATCTGTTCAAGCCCGTACTAGGGCGGTTTAAGGACTATATCGGCACCCCGAAGCCCAACGGCTATCAGTCCCTCCACACCACGGTCATCGGCCGGGAGGGCATTCCCTTTGAGGTCCAGATCCGCACCTGGGAGATGCACCACACGGCGGAGTACGGCATCGCCGCCCACTGGAAATACAAGCAGGGCCTGGCCAACGACAAGCTGGGCACGGAGGAGGCCTTCGAGTGGGTCCGCAAGCTCCTGGAGAGCCAGCAGGACACCGAGGCCGAGGAGTACGTCCGCACTCTGAAGGTGGACCTCTTTGCTGACGAGGTCTTCGTCTTTACCCCTCGAGGCGATGTGGTCAATCTGCCCGCCGGGGCCACCCCCATCGACTTTGCCTACAACATCCACTCCGCCGTGGGCAACGCCATGACAGGGTGCAAGGTCAACGGGCGCATCGTCACCTTTGACTACCAGCTCCAATCCGGCGACATTGTGGAGGTCATCACCTCCAAGTCGGCCCACGGACCCAGCCGGGACTGGATGAAGATCTGCAAGTCCAACGAGGCCAGGAACAAGATCAAGCAGTGGTTCAAGAAGGAGCGCCGGGAGGAGAACATCGTCACCGGCCGCGGCATGTTTGAGTCGGAGCTCAAGCGGGCAGGCATCCAGCTGGCCTCCATTACCGGCGAGGAGGTGCTGCCCCATCTGCTCAAAAAGGTGGGCTCGGGAAGCCTGGACGACCTCTATGCGGCCATTGGCTACGGCGGCATGACGGCCCAAAAGGCGGTCAACCGCATCCGGGACGAGCTGCTGCGCATCAACCGGGACAAGACTGAAAAGGCAACCGCCGAGCGGCTGGCCGCCCAGACCACCTCACCTCAGCTCTCCACGCCCGCCAAGCTCATCCCCGGCGCCAAGCGCAGCGAGTCGGGTATCGTTGTGGAGGGTCTGGACAACTGTTTGGTGAAGTTCGCCAAGTGCTGTACCCCTGTACCCGGGGACCCAGTGGTGGGTTTCATTACCCGGGGCTTTGGCGTGTCGGTCCACCGGCAGGATTGCCCCAATGCCGACCCGGCCAAGCGCAAGCCGGAGGAGGCCGGCCGGTGGGTGAAGGTCGCCTGGGTGGAGAGCGACCAGACCAGCTACCAGACCTCGCTGGAGATCTCGGCCAAGGACCGGGATGGTCTGGCACTGGATGTCACCATGGCCCTCACCGCAGCCAAGGTGAAGGTGAGCAATTTCTCCGCCCGGGGACTTCCCGACGGCTACGCCCTGGTGTCTATTGTCCTGGAGGTCAGGGACAAGACCGAGCTTACCGGCCTCATCAACAAACTCAGCCAGATCTCCGGCGTCTACCAGGTAAGACGGGCCACCGGCTGACCGCGGCGGGGGGCTTTGAACCCCAAAAGGAGCATCATCATGACACAGAGAGAAAAAGCGCTGGAACAGATCCTGTCCGAAACCTTTGCAGGGGGTGATGTCCGCCGCCGGGAGCTGCGGCTCACCGGCGAGGAGGCCGCCTATATCACAGCCAAGTATGCCGCCCGGGTCCGTCCCATGGGCCCCGGCGGAGAGAAGAACTGGTATGAGATCATTTTTCAGGGAGCTGAGCAATGATGGAGACATCCTTCCTCCCCCTCCTCTTCGGCGGGGACATCAATGTGTACAGCATGGCCCGGGCCTTTCATGAGGCCTACGGCATCCGGTCAACCGCCTACGGCAAATTTGCCACTGGTGTATGCTACCAGAGCGCCATTCTGGACTACCGGGTGTGCGCAAAGAACGAGGACGGGCCTACCTTTTACGAAAATGTTTGTAAATTTGCCCGGGCCAACCCCGACAAGACGGTGCTGGTCATTGGCTGTGGAGACAGCTATGTCAAGCTGGCGGCCCGGTATAAGGACAAATTCCCGCCCAACGTGATCGCCCCCTATATCGGTCTGGAACTCATGGAGGAGCTCACCGACAAGGAGCGCTTTTACCAGCTGTGCGACCGGTACGGCATCGACCACCCGGCCACCTTTGTCTACCGGAGGGAGATGGGTCACGACTTCGAGCTGCCCTTCCAGCCGCCCTATATCTGTAAGCCATCCAATGGCGTCCACTACTGGGAGCACGACTTCCCCGGCAGCGAGAAGGTCTTCACCCTGCCCGACCGGGAGAGCCTGGAGGCCACCCTGGACAAGGTCTATGCCGCCGGCTACCCCGACGCCATGATCATCCAGGAGTTTATTCCCGGGGACGACAGCTTTATGCGGGTGCTCACCTGCTATTCTGATGGGCATGCTCAAGTAAAGCTCATGTGTCTGGGCCATGTTCTTCTGGAGGAGCATACCCCCCACGGAATCGGCAACCACGCTGTCATCGTCACAGAGCCCGCCGACCAGCTCTGCGACAAATTCAAAGCCTTTCTGGAGGACGTGGGCTTTACCGGATTTTCCAATTTTGACATCAAGTACGACCAGCGGGATGGGAAGTTCAAGGCCTTCGAGATCAACACCCGCCAGGGCCGCAGCAACTACTATGTGACCGGGGCGGGCTATAACCTGGCCAAGCTCCTGGTGGATGACCGAGTGGATCACCGGGCCCTGGAGTGTATTGTCACCCGGAACCGCTCCTTGTGGATGGTGGTGCCCCATAAGGTGGCCTTTGATTACACGCCCAAGCGGTACCACCAGGAGATGCGCTCGCTTATCCGGGCGGGAGCGGTGACCAACCCCCTACTCTACGGACCAGACGCCGCCTTCAAGCGTAAACTGAAGCTGGAGAAAAACCAGTTGGGCCATTTCATAAAGTTTCGGAAGTATTACCACCGGCCAAATTGAGGTGGCTGTGCCTGATCTTGTGCCAATAGGCCATTAGTGAGTGATGAAGTTTGACAGACACGACGATTTTTGATTCCCGGGACCCCCGGTGCAAGACCCCCTTCGGAGCGGCGGCGTCGGGCGTCCCGGTCCTGCTCACCCTCCGCCCCCCCCGTGGGGACGGCTGGTCCCGGGCCTTTTTGAAGGCCCGGTTTGAATTCCGCGGCGATGAGACGGTTACCCTGCCCATGCCTTGGACGGGGCTGGAGGGGGACCGGGACCTCTTTTCCTGTAGTCTGGACACCACCGGCTATCTGGGTCTGGTGTGGTACTCCTTTCGGCTGGAGCGGCTGGACGGCAGGGTGTTGGAGCTGCCGGAGCGGCAGCTTACCGTCTACGACGGCGCTGTCACCGTGCCCGCTTGGTTTGGAGAGGGGGTCACCTATCAGATCTTTCCTGACCGCTTTCGCCGCACCGACATCCCCGACCCCACCGGCATGGTAGGGGGGCGCAGCGTCCACACCGGCTGGTTTGAGGAGCCGGTGTGGCGGCCCGATGAGCGGGGAGAGGTCCGCAACCGGGACTTCTTCGGCGGCTCTCTGGCCGGAGTGGTGGAAAAGCTGGACTACCTTCAGAGCCTGGGGGTGGAGACCCTTTACTTCTGCCCCATCTTCGAGGCCCCTGAGAACCACCGCTATGGCACTGGAGACTATGAGAAGATCGACCCCATGCTGGGCACCAACGAGGATTTCCAGCTCCTGTGCGCCGCCGCCCGGGCCAAGGGCATGCGGGTGATGCTGGATGGGGTCTTTAACCACCAGGGGTTTGTAAGCCGCTATTTTAACGGGGACGGCTTCTATCCCGGCCTGGGCGCCCATCAGTCCAAGGAGTCCCCCTACTACAGATGGTACAATTTCTCCCAGTGGCCGGACCGATATGAGTCCTGGTGGGGCATCTACTCCCTGCCGGCGGTCAATGAGAGTGAGCCCAGTTATGTGGACTACATCATTGAGAATGAGAACAGCATCGTCCGTCGGTGGCTGGAGGCGGGGGCTGACGGGTGGCGGCTGGACGTGGCCGACGAGCTCCCCGACGAATTTGTAGGGCGTCTCCACGCCGCCGCCCGGGCAGTCAAGCCCGAGGCCGTGGTCATCGGTGAGGTGTGGGAGGACGGCTCCAACAAGGTGGCCTACGGCGTCCGCCGCCGGCACCTGCTGGGGGGCTATCTGGACGGGCTCATGAACTACCCCTTCCGCAGTGCCCTCCTCACCTGGCTCCTCTCCCACAATGCCGGGGCCTTCCGGGAAACCATGGAGAAGCTGCGGGAGAATTATCCGCCCGCCGCCTATTACTCGGCCATGAATTCCCTTGGTACCCACGATACCCCACGCATCCTCACCCTGCTGGGCGTGGGAGGGGACTGCGGCGGAGAGAGCAAGGAGTGGCGGTCCACCTACCGGCTCACCCCCGAGCAGCGGAGGCTGGGCATGGAGCGGTTGCGTCTGGCCGCCCTGGTACAGTACGCCTTTCCCGGAAGTCCCACCACCTACTATGGCGACGAGGCGGGCATGGAGGGGTTTGAGGACCCCTTTAACCGCCGGACCTTTCCCTGGGGGGAGGAGGACCAGGACCTCATTACCTGGTACACCGCACTGGGCAAAGCCCGGAAAGAGCTCCTCCCCCTGCGGAAGGGGGACATTGCCTACGTGAAGGCGGAGGGGGCGGTATTGGCCTTTACCCGGACCTGGGAGGGGGACAGCGTCCTCTGCGCCGCCAACGCCGGAGATCGTCCCACCATCCTCACCGTGGACGGCAGCTGGGCCGAGGTGGGAGGAGCCATGGCCTGGCCTGCTGACGGGACGACCGGCCAGGCCTCCATCCAGATCCCCCCCATGACGGGGTGCCTTCTGCGGAGGCTGTGATCTCTGAATCCGATCAAAAAAGGAGCGCGTACGGATGTCTGATCCCATCTGATGTCTTCCCTGTTTTTCAGGCTCGCCCCGGGGCGGGCCTGGAAATGCTGACCTTTTTCAGAAACAGGAGGAAGATCGGATGGAAAACAGGCGCAATATTGCGCTCTTTTTTGCTGCTTATTTTTTAGAGGGGCTGTGTTTTTACGGCCCTGTAGCCACCCTCTACCGCCAGGCCGCCGGCCTCACCCTGCTGGAGATCGGCACCCTGGAGTCGGTATCAGTGGCCGTTATGCTGCTGCTGGAGCTCCCCTGGGGTTGGGCGGCCGACCGGCTGGGCCACCGGCGGGTGATCGTGGTGTGTACCGCCCTCTATGCCCTCTCCAAGGTGGTCTTTTGGCGGGCGGATGGCCTGTGGGACTTTTTGCTGGAGCGTCTCATTCTGGCGGCGGCGCTGTCCGGACTCTCCGGCTGTGACTCGGCCTATCTCTATGCCTGCGGCAGCCGGGGGGACGGCCAGCGGCGCTTTGGGCTATGGGGCGCTGTACAGACAGCCGGACTGGTGACGGCAGGGGTGTGCTCCACGCTTTTTTTCAGCGACGACTACCGGGCCGCTGCTGGTTGGACCGTGGCCGCCTACACTCTGGCCGCGCTGCTCACCCTCTTTCTCACCGACCCGGCGGGGACAGCGCCGCCCCCGGAGAAGCGTCCCCCCCTGCGTGCCGCGCTGGGCTGGAGCCTCACCCACGCCCCGCTGCTGGTGGGAGCGGCCCTCTTCAGCGAGACGGTGCAGTTTGTGGGTGTCTTTCTCAACCAGCTCCAGTATCAGCGCTCCGGCATTTCCCCCCCAGTGGTTTGGCCTGCTCTATATCCTTGCGGCCTTGGCGGCCATAGCCGGTGGGTGGTCCCACCGCCTCACGGGGCGGATGGGGCGGCGGGCTGGCGCTGCGCTCCTGATGGGAGGCGGCGGAGCCCTCTGCCTGGCGATGGCCACCTGTCCCCTGCCCTGGGCATCGGTGGTGGGGATCATGGCCCTTCGGGCGGCGGGTGCGCTTTTTGAGCCAATGTCGCTGGACCTACAGAATGAGGCTGCTCCCGCCGGCAGCGAGGCCGCCCAGCTATCCTGCAACGCCATGGTCATGGAGTTCACTGCGGCGGTGCTCAATCCCGCCTTTGGCGCTGCCGCAGATGCCGGTACGGCCTGTGCCCTGCTGTTGGGTGCGGCGGCCTGCGGGATAGGGCTGCTCCTCTTTCTGGCGGGGACAAAAAGGTGAACGCTATCAACAGGAGAGGAGAAGGCGCCGGCTTTGGATTTAGTCCAAAGCCGGCGCCTTCTCCTGTTCGCTTTTCAGCTTGAGATTTCGCTCCAATACACCGGGGCCCCGCCAGGTAAAGGCCCGATCGGGATAGGCGTCCTGAAACTGCCGTCGGGTGAAGTTTTCCACATCGGAGGGGGATAATGTGGAAAGAAGCCCGGTCCGGAACTCCGGAAGAGGCGTTGTGGGAACACGGCGGTTGTAGGGACAGACCTCCTGACAGATGTCGCAGCCCCAGATCAGGGAGTGGCGGCGGAGCTGCTGCTGCTGCTCCTCCGTCAACGCGCCCTTGCGCTGGGTGAGGTCAGAGAGGCATTTGGATGGGTCTAAACCGTTGGGGCCCAAGGCTTTTCCAGGACAGGCCGCCACACAGGCGCCGCATTGGGCACAGGGGGGCGATGGGTGCTCTGCCGAGGGGAGGGGCTGGTCGGTAAGAATGGCCCCCAAAAAGATCCAGGTGCCGTAGGGGGGGAGGATGGTCAGGCCATTTTGGCCCCGCAGTCCCAGTCCCGCCAAGCCGGCGGCCACCCCCTCGGGCAGCGGGGAGTTGTCCACAAGGGGGACAAATTTGTGGAGAGGTTCCAGGGCTGTCAGGCTTTCGGCCGCCTGCTCCAGCCTCCGGTGCAGGGCGGTGTGGTAGTTCTCGCCTCGCGCATAGCGGGAGAGGTTGCCAGGCTGATCCCCGGCATAGTAGGGGAAGGCGGCCACATACACTCCCGCGGGGTGGGGACACAGCGCCTCCGCCCGGGTCTGCGCCTGCGTATCCATGTGGGAGCGCAAATCGCTATAGGCACAGCTGCCCCAGGCAGCCGCCCCCGCGTCGGTCCAAAGGGTATCAAGATCCAAGTCAAGCACCTCCTGAAAGGTGGACGGCGGTGCGCCGCCCCTTATTTCCCCAAGTAAAAAGAAATACCATTGAAAAAAACCGGGCGGGCGGCTCTTCCGCCCGCCCGGTTCGATGGGCGATTCTTATTTCTTTAGGCCGGGATTGTTCTCCAGCTCCCGAAGCGCATCCTTGTAGGAGAGGTTGACACGGCCCTTCTCGTCGATCTCAATGACCTTGACCCAGATCATATCACCGATGTTGACCACGTCCTCACATTTCTCCACACGGCGGTTGGAGAGCTTGGAGATGTGGACCATGCCGTCCTTGCCGGGGGCGAGCTCCACAAAGGCACCGAAGGGCAGGATGCGGACCACCTTGCCGTAGTAGAGCTGGCCCACCTCAGGGACAAAGACGATGGTCTCGATGGTCTTCTTGGCGGCATCACAGGAGGCCTTGTCCACACCGGCAATATAGATGGTGCCGTCGTCCTCGATGTCGATCTTGGCGCCGGTGTCGGCGCAGATCTTCTGAATGACCTTGCCGCCGGAGCCGATGACCTCGCGGATCTTGTCGGTGTCGATCTTCATCTTCACCATCTTGGGGGCGGTGGGGGCCACCTCGGCGCGGGGCTCGGCAATGCAGGGCAGCATGATCTCGTCCAGGATGGCGAAACGGGCGTCCTTGGTGATGGCCAGAGCTTCCTTGATGATCTCATGGGTGAGGCCGTCGTTCTTCAGGTCCATCTGAATGGCGGTGATACCCTTCTTGGTACCGGCCACCTTGAAGTCCATCTCGCCGTGGAAGTCTTCCACGCCCTGGATGTCGATGAAGGTGGTGAAGCCGCCGTCGTCGTCCTGAATGAGGCCGCAGGAGATGCCGGCCACGGGAGCCTTGATGGGCACGCCGGCGTCCATCAGAGCCAGGGTGGAGCCACAGATGGAGCCCTGAGAGGTGGAACCGTTGGAGGACAGCACCTCGCTGACCACACGGATGGCGTAGGGGAACTCCTCCACGCTAGGGATCACGGGCTCCAGAGCGCGCTCAGCCAGAGCGCCGTGGCCCTTCTCGCGGCGGTTGGTGGAACGGGCGCCGCGGGCCTCGCCCACAGAGTAGCCGGGGAAGTTGTAGTGGTGCATGTAGCGCTTCTCTTCCTCTTCCCAGATGGTGTCCAGCTTCTGGGAGGCGGCCAGAGTGTTCAGGGTACACACGGACAGCACCTGAGTCTGACCACGGGTGAACAGGCCGGAGCCATGGACCTTGGGAAGCACGCCCACCTCGGCGGCCAGAGGACGAATCTCGTTCTTGGCACGGCCGTCCACACGGTGGCCTTCCAGCAGCCAGGCCTTGACGATCTTCTTCTGGAACTTGTAGGTGAACTCCTCCAGGTACTGGTCCATATCGGGATAGGTCTCCAGATACTTCTCATGCCAGTGGTCGATCATGGCGTTCCAGCGCTGCTCACGGACGTGCTTGTCGTCGGTGTCCATGGCGGCCTTGGCCTCGTCCATGAAGTTGGCCACGATATCGTCAAACAGCTCCTGGTTGAAGGAGGCGTGCT
>DXCX01000026.1 GCA_019115785.1 Candidatus Intestinimonas merdavium
CTGGGCCACACCAAGGCCAGCTTTACCCTGGACACCTACACCCATACCACGGGGGATATGCAGAAACGGGCGGCAGAGATCGTGGGCGGCTTCCTGACCGACTACTTGGGAGAGGAGATGGCCCCATGGCAAAGCGCAGAAAACGCGGGGACGGCAGCATCCACCTGAGAAAGGACGGCCGCTGGGAGGGCCGCATCGTGGTGGGCCGGGACGCAAAGGGCCTGCCCGTCACCAAGAATGTCCTCGCCAAAACCAAGGCCGAGTGTGTGGCGAAGCTGGAAAAGCTGCGGGAGGATGTCAGAGCCCCCGCCCCCGAGCCGCCCCAGCCTGGGGTCACCCTGGGCGGCTGGCTGGATCACTGGTACCAGACCTATAAAAAGGCAAACCTCCGCCCCAATACCCAGATGTCCTATGAGCGGCGCATCTATCAGCACATTATACCCGCATTAGGTGGAATCCAACTGGACAAGCTGACCACTGGGGACATCCAGCAGTTCTATACCCATCTTAAGCAGAACGGCAGACTGCTGCGCAAGGAGCTCTATGGAGAGGGGCTCTCAGACCAGACCGTCCGTGGCATCCACACCACCCTCCACGCAGCCCTGGACAAGGCGGTAGAAGAAAAGCTGGTCTTCCGCAATCCGGCGGACAGCTGCAAGCTCCCACCTGCCAAATCCAGAGAGATGAAAGTGCTTGCTCCAGAGGAGATCCAGCGGCTACTAATCCAGGCCAGGGAGGACGGCTGCTACGAGCTTCTGCTGCTGGAACTGGCCACCGGCCTGCGCCGGGGCGAGATTTTAGCACTCCAATGGGGTGACCTAAATTTCAGAACTGGTGCCCTTCGGGTAGAGCGTCAAGTTCATCGGGTAAAGGGAGAGCTGGTTGTATCCCCACCTAAAACCAAAGCCGGCAACCGGACGGTCATTCTCCCTGCCCCTGTCTTGAAGGTCTTAAAAACCTACCAGAAAACCATCCGCTCCCGCTGGATGTTCCCCTCCCCTGTCAAGGAGGATTCTCCCATGGACCCAGCTGCTGTCCGGAAGCGGCTCCAGACGGTGCTGGAGTGGGCGGAGTGTAAGCGTCTGAGGTTTCACGATCTGCGGCACACCTTCGCCACCGCTTCCTTGGAGCACGGCATGGACATCAAGACCCTGAGCACTATCATCGGCCACGTGTCCAGCGCCACCACCCTCAACACCTACACACACGTTACCGATGCCATGCGACAGAACGCAGCGGACAAGATCGACCGGGGGATCGGGAGAGCCGAACCGAAACCCAGACAAGAGCCCGTGCCCCAGAAACCCGTCCCCAGCGCCTTCCAAGCCCACAAGGGACAGCGGCGCAAACCGGGCACCGGATGTGTCAACCGAATCAATGACCACCTGTGGGAGGGCCGTTACTCCCCCATCGTCAACGGCAAGCGCATGGCCCGGAACGTCTATGCCAAAACGGAGGCGGAATGTGAGGGAAAATTGGCCATACTAATTCGGGAGATGAAGGCGGAGATCGCCGCCGGGAAAAACCGGATGTAACCGGAAAATATAGCAGGTTGACCAGGCGATACTGACGTATTGCACAAACGGGCCTCCGAAGGCAAAATGCCCTTGGAGGCCCGTCTTTTCTCTGTCTGTGGCTTGTTGTGTGGTCAAACTCAAAAGCGGAAATTTGAACTCCCAAAAATTGTTACAAATATCAAAGGAAAAGACCGCTTTTCGGGTAAAAAGCGGTCTTTTCCTGGAGCTGCTGGGCGGATTCGAACCGCCGACCTCATCCTTACCAAGCGGCTTTGGAACTTTTTTCTAACTATTTTTCGTACTTTATAGCGATATACACTCCGATCTGCTTGCTTTCCGCCACTTTTTGAGCATCCTGTTTCCGTATACTCCACATCGCGCTGTGGCTGAAAATGTGGTCAAAAGCGCCTCCCCTCTTTTGCCGGCGGCACGTCCGCCGACAAAGTGGGGAGGCATTTTCTGCCCGTCTGCGTTGTAATTTTTGGAGGGAAATAATGTAATCCATTTATGCCGGAGGCAGCTCAAAATTTACGGGACAGTAAACAATATGAGCTACCCTCTTATTCCACCCCCGCAATTGCCGCGGCCTCATTCTGCCGCTCCTTCGCAGCCTCCAGGTCGTCGAAATCCCCCAGCGCCCGCAGATCCACATGGGAGGCGTCCACCCCCGCCCCCTGTTGGGCCAGGGTGATAGGGTAGTCCCCCTCCAGCTGTCCCCGAATGCTCTCAGAGCGCAGGCGGCACACCTCCAGCAGCGTGTCCACCGCCAGCAGATGATCCTCATAGGAGCAGAAGGCGGTGGGATCGACCTCCACATAGGGAGCGATCATGACCTGTGCCTGCCGGATGACTGCCTCATACCGGCCGCTCTCGAAATACTCCGAGAGCAGTTGGCCGAAATAGGCGTGGTACCGGGCAAAATAGTCTCTGTTTTTCATCAGATTGTGATACAGAGGCCGCTCCAGCATGACCTCCCCCCGGGCGGGGGTGTTCACCGGCCAGTTGATCAGCACGTCAGGGTCCCGGACGGGATTGGTCATGCCCAGGGCATAGGTGCCGAAGGCTAAGTTGTAATCCCAGGGCAGGATGGAGAGTACCCCGTCCTCCTCGTAGAGGAAGTAGTTGTGGCCGGTATGGCCCAGGTAACTGTCCCAGTTCATCACAAAGACCTGCACTGTAAAGTATCGCAGCACCTCGTTCACGTTGACCGCCGTCTCCAGATTTTCGCCGGTAGACAGCACCCGCAGGGCCCGGATCAGCCGCTCCCGGTCCGCCACGTCAGTGTCAAACTTGGCGTTG
>DXCX01000027.1 GCA_019115785.1 Candidatus Intestinimonas merdavium
ACAAAAAAACGGCTCTGAAAGCCGTCAAATGTGATGATGATTTACTTTTCCGTTTTGTGGTTATCCTGCACCGGATTTTCCGTTAATGGTATCCTGTGCAGGATATATCGTACACCACTGATATGTCCCTCTGGGCTGTACGTCCGGTGTCGTTCCACATATCCGGCCTGTTCCAGTTCTCGGACAGCATTGCCCACCGCTTCAATGCCGTCCTTATTCAGTTCAGCCAGATTGCGTATGGTAAAATTCCAGTCCGGTACTTCTTTCATTTTATCCAGCATCAGAGAGAACAGCCCCTTTGCCTTCAAGGAAAGGGTTTTGTTTTGGAGGTGGTGTTCATCCATAGGCAATTTGTCATTCTGGCGCATATCATCGCTCCTGTTCCCGCAGCTTTTTCCGCTGCCACTGATCCAGCAGCTTGATAATCACTTCTTCCATCTGCTTCGGCGTATAATTGGGGGGAAAATACTTTTGCAGCCGGTCATTTTTCAGCGTCACTTTACGAGCCAGTGTTTTGTCCTCACGGAGTAACACCTCCATGACGTTGGTATCCAGCTTCCCCTCCTCGCTGAGTTCCTTGAACCGCTTGGCCTGTCCCAAACTGGGGGATACCTCATCCCGTTCCATGATAACCCAAAGGGCCGCTTGCTCTTTCTCGTTCAGATGGGAGATATAATCTGCTGCCGGTGTGACCTTCAAAACTCCCTTGTCCACCTGCTCCAGAAGGGGTGGAATTAACTTGGTGAGATTCACAAATCGCTGTATTTGAGTTGCACTTTCACCAACTTGCTCGCCTAAAATATGCACCGATCTTCTTCCACGAAAATTGTCTCCAACTTGGGTACAATTTTTTTGTGGCCGTCCAGCCTGCCGTTTCATGGCCTCCAGTTTCAAGCTGTATGCCCTGGCTTTCTCACTGGGCAGCAAGTCCTCACGGGTGATGTTGTAGTCCACCACCAGAATGTCAGCTTCATCATCGGTGTATTCCCGGACGATGACCGGCAAACTCTCCAAACCCACGGTTCTGGCACAGTAGTCACGACGATGGCCGGAGATAATCTCATAGCCACCCTCTGTACGGGGCCGAACAATCAGCGGTTCCGCAATGCCCACCTGCTCAATGCTGTCCATCAGCCGAACCAAGTCGGGCGTAGGGCGCTCGATGGAGTAGGGCTGTCTGGCATAAGGGTGGATTTCATCAATGGGGATGTTCAGGATACGCTCATGGCTGTCCTGCTGCCGCTCCTCCTCGGTCTTGAACAGATCATCGAGAGAGGTCAGGCCCATGTTTTTGACGTTGCCTGCCAAGTTTCAACACCTCCTGCGTAAAAGATTCATAGGCACCCGCAACCCGTCCGTCCTTGTCATGCTCAAAGATGTTTTTATGCTCCAGGCTGATTTCGGCGGCACGGATGGAACGGGGAATTTCGCTGCGGAATACCCGGCCTCCATAGGCTACCCGGATTTGGTCAATGACGCCACGGGAAAGGGTGGTTCGGCTATCAACCATTGTCATCAGGATTCCCCCAATTTCCAGGCCGGGATTCAACTGCCGCTTTACCCGCATCACTGTTTTGAGAAGCTGCTCCAAGCCTTTTGCGGGAAGGTAGTGGGCTTGTACCGGGATAATCACGCTGTTGGCTGCGGTCAGTGCGTTGATGGTCAGCATCCCCAGGGATGGCATACAGTCCACAATGGCGTAGTCATAGTCTTTCTGGACGGTGCTGAGATATTGCCGTAAAACCGTTTCACGGCTCATGGTGTTGACCAGCGTCACCTCAGTGGCAGATAGTTCGATGTTGGCAGGCATCAGATCCACGCCGTCCGCATGGTGCAGAATCCCGTCGTGGGGCGCAAAGGGCTGGTCGGTAATGATTTTCGTCATGATGGTCGCCAAGGTGGGATTCAGCTCATCGGGCTGTTCCCAGCCAAGCAGCTGCGTAAGGTTCCCCTGGGCATCTGCGTCAACAAGGAGAACTTTTTTACCTTGCCGAGAAAGACCAATGGCGAGACTTGCTGCCGTGGTGGTTTTCCCGACACCGCCCTTCTGATTTGCCAGTGCGATAGTGTGCATAGTGGCACCTCCGTTTCGTTTTCGGGCCTGTCCCTCAAAAGAGGGGGGCCGCTATTATTCTTTTCTCGGTAAGTAATCTTTTCTTACTCCAGTCAGTATCACTACAATCCGTCTTATTAGTCTCCGATTTTCGGAGGTCAAGACTTCGGATTTGCCGAGTTTTAGAAATCCGATTTTCGGAAGTCTTGACTTCTGTTTTTCCGAGTTCTTGACCTTCGATTTTCGGAAGTCTTGACCTCTGTTTTTCCGAGGTCTTGATTTCTGTTTTTCGGAAGTCTTGACCTTCGATTATCCGAGGTCTTGACCTCTGTTTTTCCGAGGTCTTGATTTCCGATTTTCCGAAGTCTGGTTTTCTCCGGCAAAGTTTTTAACGTAAATCAGGGAGGCTCGTCCCTGGCCTTGACGAACACGTTCGATTAAACCAACTCCTTTCTTAGTGTCCAGCTCATTGAATAACTTGATTGCCTTCTCGGTTTTGTAACCAAGTGTAGCAGCCACATCTTCAAAAGTGAAAACAATGTAAACACGGCCTTGATCGTCGTGCCATCCGTTCTTCATGGACAGGCTCATGCGGTCAAGCAATATACCGTAGAGCAACTTTGCATCGGTTGATATACCGGCGAACCGGCTGTCTGTAAAAAGCAGCTTGGGGATGCGGTAAAACGAGAACTGCTCCGCTTCATAACCGTAATAATAGGAAAGCTCCACAGCCAAAATATCACCTCCTTGGGACAGATGAAGCCCGGAAGTCCTTCTCCTAAATGACTTCCGGGCTTTATTTTTCCTTAAAATTATCTGGATACCAGGATTTTGGCATCATAAAGGATGTCCAAATGACGGTTATACCCATCCACCCGCACGGAGCCTGACAACAGCTTGGGTGCGCCACTTTCCTCAAATTGGTCGTTTGCTTTAGCCGTTAAAAAAATATTATACGCAGACTGGCAGTCAGGATGATCTCATCTCCATCGGAACCATCGGTCTAATCAAAGGAGTGACCACATTTAAGCCAGATAAAAATGTCCGCTTGGCTACCTATGCAAGCCGATGCATTGAGAATGAAATTTTGATGCATTTTCGCGCACAGCGAAAGCCCCAAGGGGAGGTATCGCTGTCGGACAGCCTGGAGGGGGATGGAGATGACGGGTCCCTTTCATTAATGGATGTGCTCAGTGTGGATGATGATATGTTGGAAGAGTTGGACAATCGGGATGCGCAGGAGCAAGTGCGGCGATGTGTGGCACAGTGTCTTAGCAAACGCGAGAGGACAATCATCGTACAGCGATACGGGCTGGACGGATATGCGCCCAGGACCCAAAGGGAAATTGCTGCCGAAAGTGGCATCTCCCGGTCCTATGTGTCCCGCATCGAAAAGAAAGCATTAGAGAAGCTGAGAGTGGCGTTAGAGTCGGGAAAGGGGACGGCAGGTTGATTCCAAAGCCCGAGCGTGGTACACTAGGATAAACTAATTGAGGGCGGTAGGGACTGGACATTGGATCCGCCGCCCTCTCCCTGTTATTTTAGGGAAACTGGCATATAAAGAGGAAATGCTTATGAAAAGACTGGCTGTCGGCATTCTAGCCCATGTGGACGCAGGTAAGACCACCCTGTCAGAAGGTATGCTTTATCGGAGTGGA
The DNA here is from genome assembly GCA_019115785.1 of Candidatus Intestinimonas merdavium. Taxonomy (GTDB): domain Bacteria; phylum Bacillota; class Clostridia; order Oscillospirales; family Oscillospiraceae; genus Intestinimonas; species Intestinimonas merdavium. The sequence continues at coordinate 3,712 of DXCX01000027.1, forward strand.
TCTCTCCGACGTCTGGGTAGGGTGGACCACCAAGACGCCTTTCTGGACACCGATCCCATCGAGCGGGAGCGGGGGATCACCATTTTCTCCAAGCAGGCGATACTGCCTCTAGGGGAGACCTCCATTATCTTGCTTGACACACCTGGACACGTTGATTTCTCCAGTGAAGCAGAGCGGACCATGGGTGTGCTGGACTATGCCATTTTGGTGATCAGCGGCACGGATGGCGTCCAGGGCCATACAATGACCTTGTGGCGCCTTTTACAACGCTATCACATACCAGTTTTTCTTTTTGTAAACAAAATGGACCTGCCCGGAGCTGATCGCATGTCTCTCCTGGCCGAGCTGAAGCACAAACTGAACGATGGCTGTGTGGATGTGGAGGACGAGGACGGACAGAGCTGGCTGGAGGAAGCTGCCATGTGCGATGAATCCGCCATGGAGACATATCTGGAGCGCGGCACTTTGAGCGATGACGATCTGGCCGGACTGATCGCCAGGCGGAAACTTTTCCCCTGCTGCTTTGGCTCTGCCCTGAAGCTGGAGGGAGTGGACCGACTGCTGGACTGTCTGAATCGGTACACACGCCAGAAGGAGGCACCAAAGGACTTTGGCGCCAGGGTTTTTAAGATTGCCCGAGATGGTCAAGGCAATCGTCTTACCTATTTGAAGGTCACTGGCGGAGCTTTGAATGTGAAAGATCTCCTCACAAATCGCCGGCCCGACTTGCCTGATGATAAAATATGGGAGGAGAAGGTAGATCAGATTCGGGTCTATTCCGGAGTGCGCTTCCAGGTGGTGGAGCGGGCAGAGCCGGGGACTGTGTGCGCCGTCACTGGACTAAGTCATACCCGAGCTGGGGAGGGCCTGGGGTTTGAGACGCCCGGGGAAGAACCAGCTTTGGAGCCGGTCTTTTCCTGCCAGGTCCTGCTGCCGGAGGGCCAGGATCCCTATACTGCCATGACAAAGCTCCGCCAGCTGGAGGAGGAGGACCCCCAGCTCCACCTGGTTTGGGACGAACAACTCCGGAAGATTCATATCCAACTTATGGGGCAGATTCAGCTGGAGGTGCTCCGGCGGCTTGCACAGGAGCGGTTTGGTCTGGAGGTTTCATTTGGGGCGGGGGGCATTGTCTATCGGGAAACCATCGCCGCTCCAGTGGAGGGGGTGGGACATTACGAGCCGCTGCGGCACTATGCCGAAGTTCACCTTCTCTTGGAGCCGCTGCCGCCTGGGAGCGGCCTGCGGTTTGGCACCGCTTGCCCAGAAAATATGCTGGAGGGTCGCTGGCAGCGTTTGGTTCTTACCCACCTGGAAGAGCGGGTCCATCTCGGCGTGCTTACCGGATCCCCCATCACCGACATGAGTATCACTTTAACGGCAGGTAAGGCACATGAGAAGCATACAGAGGGGGGAGATTTTCGTCAAGCAACCTATCGGGCAGTGCGCCAGGGTCTGATGGAGGCAGAGAGCGTTCTCCTGGAGCCGTGGTATGACTTCCGCCTGGAGCTCCCCGAAGAATATGTGGGGCGAGCTATGTCTGATCTCCAGCGTATGGGCGGGCAGGTTGAGGCCCCGGAGACCCTGGGAACAGAGACGGTACTCACCGGCGCAGCGCCAGTGGCCGGATTGGGAGATTACGCCCGAGAGGTGACGGCCTACACCAGAGGACGGGGGCATCTGACCTGTGTTTTCCGGGACTATGAGCCCTGCCAGGACCAGGCCAAGGTGGTGGAGGAACGGGCCTACGACCCAAATCGGGACCTGGAAAATCCCGCTGACTCAGTGTTCTGTGCCCACGGAGCCGGATATGTGGTGAAGTGGGATAAGGTACCGGAGATGGCCCATGTAAGCAGCGGCATAGATCTATCACCATCAGAGCCAAAGAGGGAAGCCGTTCCTACTGTGGTGACCCGAAGAGGCTGGTCTGGGTCCCTGGAGGAGGATAAAGAGCTACAGGCCATCTATGAGCGGACCTATGGTAGGGTGGAGCGGGAGGCCTTTCGCCCTGTTCCTAAACCGGCTCGGACCAGCCTGGATGGGGAGAAGTACCGGATCATGGAGCAGGAGCGGGGGCCAGAATATCTGTTGGTGGATGGTTACAATATTATTTTTGCCTGGGAGGAGCTCAAAAAAGTGGCGCAGGACCACCTGGATGCCGCGCGGAAAATGCTGATGGACCTTCTGAGCAATTATCAGGGGTTCCGCAAGTGTGAGGTCATTCTGGTTTTTGACGCTTATAAGGTGCCGGGAAATCTGGGTGAAGTCTCCCGCTACCATAACATTTATGTGGTCTACACCAAGGAGGCGGAGACAGCGGACGCCTATATCGAAAAGACTACCCTTGAACTGGGGAAGAAGCACAGAGTCCGGGTAGCCACCTCGGACGGAGCGGAGCAGCTCATTATTCTGGGCCACGGGGCTCTGCGCTTGTCGGCTACGGTGTTCCGGCAGGAGGTGGAGCAGGTGAGTGGCCAGATTACTGCGGTGCTGGCCAAAAACAATCACCGGGAGCCCTCGGCACCTGTGCGGCACGCCATGGGTAAGGCTATGGAGAAAAAGAAACGCTAGACCTGGGTATCCGTCATATCTCACGGCCCGTCCGAATAGGATGAGTTGAAACAGTGAGGATAGGAGGCGGTGGCCGTGGAGCGCGTGCGGCGTTGGGAGAGCAGGAGCCGGCGGACGGCGAGCCGACGGCGAAGCGTAGGAAGCGGACGGCGGGATGGGCGGAACGTGTCCCTGGCCCCGCGGGAGAAACGACGGCTCCTCCAGCTATGCGTGTGTGCGGTACTCTTCCTGCTGGTCTTTCTGGGGCGAGGGGCCATTCCCGGCGGTATGGGGGAGGTTCGCGGCGAGCTCCTCCATATCATTCAGACAGATACTGATTTCAAGACGGTCTTTGCCGAGCTGGGGCGTGCCGTGGATCAGGGAGAGAGTGGGACAGAGGTCGTTACCCAGGTGTGGAAGTCCGTACTGGGGCTTGAGGAGGACTGGAGTCCCTATACCTTTACTCACCGTGACAATCCCCTCTATCTGCAGGAGGTGGAACGTCTGTCTGAGCGCGCTGGTACACTGCACTTGCTAGATGCCTTAGGAGCACCTCCAGTCCTCTCTGAGGGAGAGCGTACACGGCCGCCCGAAATCATAGAAACCCCTGCCGCAGAGGGGGTGGAGGTTCAGGAAACGGATCCGTTGAAAGTGGGGGAGACCGTTGCGCCGGTGATGGCGCCGGTCTCCTCTGGTTTTGGGCTCCGGGAACACCCTATCGAAGGCGGGGAAAAATTCCATAACGGCTTGGATATGGCCGCCAACTATGGAACAGACATCAAAGCGTTTGCTACCGGTGTAGTGGACTACATCGGAGAGAGCCCAGCCTATGGACAGTATCTTCAAATTCAACATGCCAATGGAGTGACCAGCTTCTATGCGCATTGCAGCCGACTTTGTGTCCAGCCTGGGCAACAGGTCGCCGCAGGAGAAAAGGTGGCTGAAGTGGGAGATACTGGTGAGGTTACCGGCGCTCATCTCCATTTTGAAATAAAGGTAAATGGAGAGTTGGTGGACCCGGCGGATTATATCGGGACGGAGTAGGCCGTGGAAGTGAAAAAAGGAATCACATGTGACCCTGGCTTCCTCATCCTGGCATCCGAGCTTGTTTTATTGGATGGGGAAGGCGTGCTGCCCTGGGCCACGTTGGCCGCCGCCGTCCATGAGTTGGGCCATTATGCCGCTGTTCGGCTTCAGGGAGGGAGTGTAAGGGGATTACGCCTGACAATCTCAGGCGGAGAAATGCCCCTGGATCAGCGGCATCCCCTGACCTATGCTGGAGAGCTGATAGCCATTCTGGCCGGTCCGGCGGCCAATTTGCTGTTGGCTCTGGCGGCACTGCGTCTGGGGAGCGGACGAGAGGAGGGATGGCTCCTGGCAGGGCTGAGCCTGTGCCTTGGATGGTTCAATCTGCTGCCGGTATGGCCACTGGATGGAGGGCGGGCACTGATGCTCATTTTGACAGGATTCCTACCCCACGATACAGCTGCGGCAGGGGTACGGGTTTGCTCCCTGGCCCTGGGCTTCGGTCTGCTGACGGGGGGGCTCAGTCTTCTGGCCAGGGGAGGTGGTGCTACTCTGGCACTCATGGGTGGTTGGCTGCTGGCTTGTCAGTTCCGGGGGAGAAAAGTGGGAAAATAGGCTTGCAATTTTCCTTTCTCTATGGTATCATATTTTGGCTTTGATAAAGGGTGGTCCTCTGCGGCGGCGCTCCAAAATGGAGGAGCGGCATAAAGAGCCGGTACGACCGCCTATAAACAGGAGGAAGTAAAAATGGATCTCATGCAGAATTTCAATGAGAAGTACCTGAAGGCCGAGCCTCCCAAGGTGGAAGTGGGCGACACCGTTCGGGTGCACATTAAGGTCAAGGAAGGCAACCGTGAGCGTATCCAGGTTTTTGAGGGTACCGTGATCGCGAAGAAGCACGGCGGCATTGCTGAGACCTTTACTGTTCGCCGTGTCTCTTACGGCGTTGGTGTGGAGAAGGTCTTCCCCCTCCATTCCCCCGTTATCGAGAAGATCGAGACCGTCCGCACCGGTAAGGTGCGCCGGGCCAAGCTCTACTACCTGCGTGACCGCGTGGGTAAGAGCGCCAAGATCAAGGAAAAGCTGTAAGAAGCGTGAGAAAAAGGAGCGGTTCGCCGCTCCTTTTTTCATTTTGTGGACAAGTCTATAGATCGCTCAAGACGCCCAAAAAGAAGGGGCTTATCACTCTTTTTTTGTATCTTTTTTCAAAAAAGTGACAGAACTCTTTTCATTTCACCGGAAAGTGTTGTATAATGATGACTATAATGAGACCAGGGAGGAAGGAGCTGAACGGCTTGAACATACAATGGTATCCCGGCCATATGACCAAGACCCGCCGGATGATTGAGGCTGATCTGAAGTTGGTGGACCTGGTGGCGGAGGTCATTGATGCCCGTATCCCTCGGTCTAGCCGAAACCCGGATATTGACGAGTTGGTGGGGACCAAACCTCGGCTCATTGTTCTCAACCGTGCCGATCAAGCTGACCCGGCACTGAACAAGGCATGGGAGAAATGCTTCCGGGCCCGAGGTTGCGCTGTCCTGGAGACCGACAGCAAGACTGGAAAGGGTGTGGACCAGTTTTCCAATGTGGCTAGGGGGGCGCTAAAGGAGCAGATTGCCCGGTGGCGGGAGAAGGGACAGGTAGGCCGACCTGTCCGTGTGATGGTGGTCGGTGTGCCCAATGTAGGCAAGTCCACCTTTATTAATAAGGTGGCACGACGGAAGTCAGCTAAGGCACAGGATCGGCCCGGGGTTACCCGCGGCAAACAGTGGGTGGCCGTAGACGCCGGTTTGGACTTGCTGGATACGCCCGGTATCCTGTGGCCCAAATTTGAGGACCAGGAGGTGGGCCGTCGTTTAGCCTACACCGGTGCCATCAAGGATGATATTATGGATGTGGAAGAGCTGGGCTGTACCCTTATGGAGGAACTGGCATCCAGGTATCCTCAGGCTCTGGCGGAACGCTATAGGCTTACCCTGGAGGCCGGTACACCCGGCTGGGTACTGTTGGAGGCAGCGGGGCGTAAGCGCGGTTTCCTCATCTCAGGGGGTGAGGTAGACCTCAACCGTATGGCCCGAGTGCTGTTGGATGAGTTTAGAGGTGGAAAACTTGGACGCTTTACACTTGAAGCGCCGGAAGGGGTTGAGCGGTGTGGAGCAGATTGACCTCTGGGCAGTTGAGTCGCAGTGCCGTCAGGAGGGCGCCCTGTTGGTCTGTGGTGCTGATGAGGCGGGCGCAGGCCCCCTGGCCGGGGATGTGTATGCCGCGGCAGTCGTCTTGCCCTGGGGATGGGTTCCTGAAGGACTCAATGATTCCAAAAAGCTGTCTCCCAAGGTCCGGGACCGACTGTTTGACAAGATTCGGGAAAAGGCGGTGGCCTGGGCGGTGACTTCTGTAGATGCCGCTACCATTGACCAAATCAATATCCTGTCCGCCCGATTGCTGGCTATGGACCGGGCCATCCGGGCCCTGGACCCAGCAGCTGATTTCGCCCTGATCGATGGGAATCGCGACAAGGGAATCTCCTGTCCACACCGCACAGTAGTAAAGGGTGACAGTCTCAGCGCCAATATTGCAGCAGCATCTATTCTGGCCAAGGTAAGCCGGGATCGATATATGGAAGAGATGGCCAGACAATATCCAGAATATGAATTTGACCATCACAAAGGCTATCCAACCAAGCGCCATTATGAGCTGTTGCGGCGGTATGGTCCCTGCCCTATCCATCGAAAGAGCTTCCTTAAAAAGCTCTACGGGGAAGGTGAAGAGCTGTGACGGGCGGCGACCGACAGCTTTTGGGCCGTTGGGGAGAATCTCAGGCGGCGGACTGGCTCAGAGCGAGGGGCTGGCGTGTGGTAGCTGCGGGCTGGAGGTGCCGATATGGTGAGATTGATTTGGTTGCAGAGAACGACAAGTATATTATCTTTACAGAAGTGAAGCTCCGAAAAAACGCTGTTTTTGCGCCTGCCAGGGCCTTCGTGGACCACAAAAAGCAGGAGAGGGTTCGCATCTCAGCCCAGCTCTATCTGCTGAAGCACCCATCCGCACTTCAACCCCGATTTGACGTGGCGGAAGTCTATGCCCCGGAGGGAACAGCCACCCAGAAACCGGAAATCAACTACATAGAGGATGCGTTTTAGCTATGGACTTGTTTGATGGACACTGTGATACTGTATTAAGCTGTTACCTGGAGGGCGGGGGGCTCCGTAGACGGTCAGGGCAGCTGGATTTGGAGCGAAGGCAGGGAAGGGGACATTGGGCGCAGTTCTTCGCTATTTTCGGCTCCACAGAGGACATGCCTGGCCGCCCACTGTGGGAGGTTTGTTTAGAGGAATATGCGCTCTTCCGGGGAGAGTTAGACTCAAATTCTGATCTTGTATCTTTCTGCCGATGCGGGGCAGAAGCAGAGGTTGCCATTTCCACCGGTAAGATAGCAGCATTTCTATCGGTGGAGGGCGCGGAGTTGCTGGATTGTGATCTGAAGAAGCTCCGGTTGGCACACCGGATGGGGGCAAGGGCGGTGAACCTTACTTGGAACCACCCCAATGCACTTTCAGGCACCAATGCACAGGAAAAGGAGCGGGGTCTCTCTGAGCAGGGAAGAGCCTTTGTGAAAACCATGGGGGAGCTGGGCATGCTGGTAGATGTATCCCACCTGTCTGATCCCGGCTTCTGGGATGTCATGGAGACGACCACCCGGCCGGTAGTGGCCACCCATTCCAATGCACGATCGGTCTTTCCCAATCCAAGGAACTTGACCGATGAGCAATTTACTGCCATAATAAACACCAATGGGGTTGCCGGTCTCAACATGTACGCCGGTTTCCTGGGAGATGACCCAGACCTGGACACAGTGGTTGCCCATCTGGAGCATTTCCTTTCTCTGGGTGGAGAAAACAATGTGTCTGTGGGGGGCGACTGGGACGGCTGTACCCGCCTGCCCCAGGGAATCAACGGTATTCAGGATCTGGAGAAACTCTATGAGCATTTGCTCCGGCACAATTACTCTGAGCCTCTGCTGGAGAAGCTCTTCTATTCTAATCTGATGAGGGTCGTGAACGAAGTATGCAGTATGTAAGCACAAGGAATAAAAATCAAAAATGCAGCGCGGCCCAGGCGATTGCCCAGGGCCTAGCTCTGGATGGCGGGCTACTGACACCGGAGGTGCTGCCCAAGCTTTCTCCCAATGGGCTGAAAACTATGACTGACATGTCCTACCAACAACGGGCTGTATTTGTGATGGGCTCCTATCTGGATGATTTCACAGCCTCCGAGCTCTCCGCCTTTGCCAGCCGGGCTTATGGGCCTGACAAATTTGACACCAAGGCGGTGGCGCCGGTACGCCAGCTGGATGACCGGACTTACTGCCTGGAGCTCTGGCATGGGCCCACCTGTGCCTTCAAGGACATGGCCCTTCAGATGCTGCCGCACCTGCTTTCGGCCTCTTTGGGGAAAAATGAGGAGCAGAAGACAGTGTGTATCCTGGTGGCTACCTCCGGCGATACCGGCAAAGCGGCCTTGGAGGGCTTTAGGGATGTGGATCGGACCCGAATCTTGGTATTCTATCCCAAAGATGGGGTTTCTGACATTCAACAGCTGCAAATGCAAACCCAGGAGGGAGATAATGTGGGGGTTTGTGCCGTGGTGGGCAATTTTGATGATGCCCAGACCGGTGTAAAGCAGCTCTTTTCCGACGCCGCGCTCCGTGACACGCTGGCTGGCCGCGGGTACTTTTTCTCCTCGGCGAACTCCATCAACTGGGGCCGCATCCTGCCGCAGATCGTCTACTATATCTCCGCCTATTGTGACCTTCTCAAGGAGGGTAAGATCCAGAAAGGGGACCCCATTAACGTCTGCGTGCCTACGGGGAATTTTGGGAATATCCTCTCGGCATATTATGCTAAGCAGATGGGCGTTCCCATTCACAAGCTCATATGTGCCTCTAATCAGAACAATGTCCTCACTGATTTTATCAAAACCGGTATCTACGACCGGAACCGCCCCTTCTATAACACCATGTCTCCCTCCATGGATATTCTCATCTCCTCCAACTTGGAGCGGATGCTCTTCGAGTTCACGGAGCGGGATGATGTGGCTGTAAAAGAGTACATGGCGGCGCTGGCTTCGGAGGGACGTTACGAGGTCAGCGAGAAGGTAAAAAAGCAGCTGGATAAGTATTTTGCCGCCGGCTGCTGCAGTGATGGGGACACGCAGGCCATGATCGCGAAGATGTGGAAGGACAAGGGTTATCTCATCGATACTCATACCGCCGTGGCCTTCCACGTTTTGGAGGAGTATCGTCGGGGGACGGGGGACGATACCCCCTCTGTGGTGGTATCTACCGCCAGCCCCTTTAAGTTCTGTGACAATGTTCTGGGCGCGCTGGGAGTCGCCAGCCTGGCGTCTGGCACTGACATCCTGGACCAGCTCGCTCAAGTTACCGGGGTCCCGGTGCCCACACCTCTGGCCAATCTAAAGGGGAAGGAAGTCCGCTTCCAACAAATCACCGAAAAGGACCATATGGCTGACCGGGTGCTGGAGATGCTTCGGTGAGCATGAGAAGGAGGTAGACCCATGGCTCTATTTGCCCTGGGCGACCCCCACCTGTCGCTGGGGGCCGACAAGCCTATGGATGTCTTCGGCGGTGCCTGGGAGGGATATATGGACAAGCTTTCTGCCGGCTTCGGCGTGGTGGGGCGGGAGGATACCGTGGTCCTGTGCGGGGATATCTCCTGGGGTATGAGCCTGGAGCAGGCAAAACCCGATTTTGCCTGGCTGAACGCCCTGCCAGGAAGGCGGAAGCTTCTTTTAAAGGGCAACCACGACTACTGGTGGACTACAGCCTCCAAAATGAAGACCTTCTTTACTGAAAACGGCTTTCAGACACTGGACATCCTCCATAATAACTGTCACTTTTATGGGGATGTAGCCCTGTGCGGTACTCGAGGGTGGTTTTATGAGGAGGATCAGCAGGGACACAATGAAAAAGTCTTCAACCGGGAGCTTATTCGCCTGGAGGCATCGCTGAAGGCAGCCGGAGACAGACCCAAGCTGTGTTTTCTCCACTATCCACCGCTCTACCAGGGTTATACCTGTCCTGAGATACTGGCTCTGTTGGAGCGGTACAGGGTAGCGCGGTGCTACTACGGGCATCTCCACGGGGGCAGCCACCGATTGGCCATCGAGGGGGAGCACAATGGTGTAGACTATCGTTTGGTGGCGGCCGACTACCTGCGTTTCGTACCAAAGCTGGTACTCCCGTAAGGCCTAAAAGAAGAATTTTTTCGTTTTTGAAAAAAAGAGTGGAAAAATCCCAAAAGATTTGGTACTATAGATAGGATTCTGATATTACACATTCAGGAGGAAGTAAGTAGATGAACGTCAAGAGTAAGGAAAATCAGGAGAATAGCGCCGTCGAGCTGGTCATCGAGGTGGGCGCCGAGGAGTTTGAGGCTGCGGTGGACAAAGTCTATCGCAAAAACCGGAAGAACATTGCTGTCCCCGGCTTCCGGAAAGGCCATGCCACCCGGAAGATCATTGAGGGCATGTATGGCTCTGGCGTGTTCTACCAGGACGCCATCGACGAGCTCTATCCTAACGCTTATGCCCAGGCCGTGGAGCAGGAGGGGCTGGATCCTGTGGCCTATCCCAAGGTGGAGATTCTGGAGGTGGGCAAGGATGGCTTTACCTTCAAGGCCCTGGTCACGGTCCGTCCTCCCTTTGAGATCGGTAACTATAAAGGCCTGACCGCATCCAAGGAAGAGGTGGAGATCACCCCTGAGGATGTGGAGAACGAACTGAAGCCCTATGTTCAGCGGGCTACCCGTCTGGTAAATGTGGAGCGGGAAGCCAAGGAGGGCGATACGGTCCTCATTGACTTTGAGGGCTTCAAGGACGGCGTGCCCTTTGAGGGCGGCAAGGGCGAAAACCATGCCCTGGAGTTGGGTTCCCACTCCTTCATTCCCGGCTTTGAAGAGGGCGTCGTGGGCATGAAGCCCGGCGATGAGAAGGACCTGGATGTTACCTTCCCCGAGGACTACACGCCCGAATTGGCCGGTAAGCCTGTGGTCTTCAAGGTCAAGGTCCATGAGGTAAAGGAGCCTCAGGCTCCCGTGGTGGATGATGAGTTTGCCAAGGATGTATCTGAGTTTGATACTCTGGAGGAGTTTAAAAAGGACCTGGAGACCAAGCTGAGGGAGCGCCGTGAGCACGCTGCCCAGCACGCCTTTGAGGATGCCATTACTGATGCGCTCATCGGCGAGCTGAAGGTAGAGTTGCCCCAGGCCATGATCGAATTCCGTGGCGATCAGGTCCTTCAGGAGTATGCTGATCGCTTCGAGCGCCAGGGACTGCCCTTCCAGCAGTATCTGCAAATGACCGGCCAGACCCTGGATGCCATGCGTGAGCAGGCCAAGGCCGCCGCTGAGCACCAGATCAAGATTGAGATGGCACTGGATGCCGTGGCCGCTGCTGAGAACATGACCATTACCGACGAGGAGCTGGAGGCCGAGTACAAGGCGCTGGCCGAGCAGTATGGCATGGATGTGGAGCAGGTCAAGGCTGCCGCTGCGCCTGAGGATGTGAAGGCCACACTCCTGCGCCGGAAGGCCATGGAGCTGGTAAAGGCTGAGGCCAAGGCGGAAAAGCCCAAGAAGACGGCCAAGAAAAAGGCCGCTAAGGAGGAAGAGCCTGCCACCGAGGGAGAGGCTGCTCCTAAGAAGCGCACTACCCGTGCCAAGAAGGGCACCCCTGACAAAACTGAGGAGCCCACTGAATAAGGAATAACCTTCCTCCAACCGGGCATACTTTTCAGCGTATACTGTTTTTGGCCCGGGAAGGGCCAGCGGAAAAAGGAGATTTTATCGCTATGTTCCATTCCAGCCTCGTACCTTACGTGGTGGAGCAGACCAACCGGGGAGAGCGGTCTTACGACATCTTCTCCCGGCTGCTCAACGACCGGATCGTCTTCCTGGGGGAAGAGGTAAATGCCACCACTGCCAGTCTGGTGGTGGCCCAGCTTCTCTACCTGGAGGCCCAGGACCCGGACAAGGATATCCAGTTCTACATCAACAGCCCCGGAGGATCCGTTACCGACGGGATGGCCATCTACGACACCATGCAGTATGTCAAGTGTGATGTGTCTACCATCTGCATCGGTATGGCTGCCAGCATGGGTGCCTTTCTGCTCTCCTCTGGCGCCAAGGGCAAACGATTTGCTTTGCCCAACGCGGAGATCATGATCCACCAGCCCTCAGCTGGCACCCAGGGTCAGATCACGGACATGGCCATCCATCTCAAGCGGCTGGAGATCATCAAGAAACGGATGAACCATATTTTGTCCGAGAACACGGGCAAGCCCATCGAGGTGGTCACCGCCGACTGTGAGCGCGACAACTTTATGTCTGCTGATGAGGCTGTGTCCTATGGTATCATTGATAAGGTCATCACAAGGAAGTGATGAGACCATCGGATGGCACAACCAGGCCGGGCGAGGGGTCAAGAGGAGCAAAGCCCCTGGCTTTTGCCCCTCCTGACCACGCTTTCAGGCATAGGATGCCATATCCGACCTTGGGCTAGTTGGCCCAAATAAAGAGGTGAAACCCATGCCTAAAAATGACGATAAGCGGTCGGTTCGCTGCTCTTTCTGCGGTAAGCATCAGGAGCAGGTGGCCCGGATCATTGCCGGACCAGGAGCTTATATCTGCAATGAGTGTGTCCATCTGTGCATGAGCATCTTGGACGAAGCGGGTGATGAGCCCATAGAGGACCGGACCGATATTCCCGATGTGATTCCCACGCCCCGGGAGATCCGAGATGTGCTGGACGAGTATATTATCGGCCAGGAAGCGGCCAAGGTGGCCCTCTCCGTGGCGGTGTATAACCACTATAAGCGTATCTATTTCGGCGGTGGGGACGATGTTGAGCTGCAAAAGAGCAATATCCTTCTTATGGGACCCACGGGCTGCGGAAAGACACTCTTTGCGCAGACCTTGGCCCGGATTCTGAAGGTCCCCTTTGCCATTGCTGACGCCACCACCCTCACCGAAGCTGGGTATGTGGGTGATGATGTGGAGAATATCCTCCTGCGGCTGGTTCAGGCCGCAGATTATGACATTGAATTGGCTCAGCGTGGTATCATCTATGTGGATGAGATCGATAAGATTGCCCGCAAGAGTGAGAATACCTCCATCACCCGAGATGTGTCTGGCGAGGGTGTCCAGCAGGCTCTGCTGAAGATCCTGGAAGGCACTGTTGCAAACGTACCGCCTCAGGGCGGCCGTAAGCACCCCCACCAGGAGTTCATCCAGATCGACACAAAGAACATCCTCTTTATCTGTGGCGGCGCGTTTGATGGGATTGATAAAATCATTGAGCAGCGTCTGGACAAAAAGTCCATCGGCTTTGGTGCCGAGATCGAGAGCAAGAAGGAGAGGGATGTTTCAGCTTTGCTGCGGGAGATCCAGCCTCACGATTTGCTGAAATTCGGCATCATCCCCGAGCTGGTGGGGCGGCTTCCTGTTATCACTGCCCTTCAGTCTTTGGGAAAAGAGCAGCTGGTGCGTATCCTCACCGAGCCAAAAAACGCTTTGGTGAAGCAGTACAAGAAGCTGTTGGAGTATGATGAGGTGGAGCTGGAGTTCCAGCCTGAGGCACTGACCGCTGTGGCCGAGAAGGCCATTGAGCGTGGTATCGGCGCCCGTGGACTCCGGGCAGTGCTGGAGGAGGTCATGACCCAGGTTATGTACGACGTCCCTTCAGACAGTACCATCGCTAAGGTGATCATCACACCGGCCTGTGTTACCGATCGGGCGCAGCCGGAGCTGATCCGAGATCCGGACCGGCCCGCCCGTCCCCGTCTGGGCGGCGCGGCCCTCCGGGCTGAGCACGGCGGTCTGCGAACCCAGAGCAATGTGTCTTAAAGAAGGAAATGAGCAGGACGGGGGCAAGTCTCCCGTCCTGCTTACTTTTCCATATGAACAAAAGGTCTCCTCAGTGGGTATCAAATGCCTTCCTGCTGGGGATGTTCACGATTTTTAAACAAGCCCTAGGAAGTGATCCATGATGACCAGTGAACCCAATACCATCACCACCGTGCCTGTCCTGGCCCTGCGGGGTCTGACCATTTTTCCCAATATGCTTCTCCATTTTGATGTAGGTCGTGGAACCTCGATCAAAGCGCTGGATGAGGCCATGGCTGAAGGCCTCCCCATCTTTCTGGTGGCCCAGCGCGACCTTACGGTGGAGGAGCCAGGGGAGAAAGACCTCTACACCATCGGCACTGTCTCCACTGTCAAGCAAATTCTCAGACTCCCGGGGGAAAATGTGCGTGTCATGGTGGAGGGCTCCTCTCGGGGGAAGCTGGTGAGTCTGAGTAAGACAACCCCCTTTCTCCAGGGGGAGGTGGAGGTGCTCTCTGTACCTGAGCACACCCGGAACACCCCCAGGACCGAAGCGCTTATCCGCAGTACTTACGAGCTTTTTGAGCGGTACGCCGAGCTCTCTCCCCGAATGACTGGAGATGTGCTCATTAGTGTGCTCTCCAGTGAGGACCCAGGCTATATCGCCGACTATATCGCCCAGAATATCGCCATGCGAGCCTCTGACAAGCAGGCCATTCTGGAAGAACTCCATCCTGTGCGGCGACTCTCGAAGCTGGCTCACGCCCTGGGCAGGGAAGTCTCCATCCTTGAGCTGGAGCAGGAGGTTCAGTCCAAAGTCCGGGAGCAGCTGGCGGATAACCAGCGGGATTATGTACTGCGAGAACAGCTCAAAGTTCTCCGGCAGGAACTGGGGGAGGGGGAGAATGGCGATAGCGAGCAGGATGAGTACCGTGCCCGTATCGAAAAGGCCGGCCTCCCCGAGGAGGCCGCAAAGAAGGCGGAAAAGGAGCTTGCCCGGCTGTCCAAGCAGCCCTTTGGTTCCGCTGAGGCCACCGTTATCCGCAACTATTTGGATGTATTGTTGGATTTGCCCTGGAACAAGCGCACCAAGGAGCGTACCGATGTGGCGGCAGCCAGAAAAATCCTGGATGACGACCACTATGGTCTTCAGAAGGTAAAGGAGCGCATTCTGGAATTTTTGGCGGTGCGCCAGCTGGCCCCCGAGCTCAAGGGACAGGTCATCTGTCTGGTGGGCCCGCCTGGTGTGGGTAAGACCTCTATCGCCATGTCGGTAGCCCGGGCCACTGGGCGAAAGCTGACCCGGATCTCTCTGGGTGGTGTCCATGATGAGGCTGAAATCCGTGGACACCGTAAGACCTACGTGGGAGCTATGCCCGGACGTATCATTGACGGTATCCGCCGTGCGGGAAGCCATAACCCCCTGCTGCTACTGGATGAAATTGACAAACTGGCCTCCGATATCCATGGTGACCCTGCTTCAGCCTTGCTGGAAGTGCTGGATGGGGAGCAGAACAGTACCTTCCGGGATAACTTCCTGGAGGTCCCCTTCGACCTTTCCGAGGTCTTCTTTATTACGACGGCAAATACCACCGACACCATCCCCAGACCGCTGCTGGATCGGATGGAGGTGATTGAACTCACCAGCTATACCGATGAGGAAAAGCTTCAGATTACCAAAGAGCATTTGCTGGCGAAGGAGCGCAAGCGCCACGGTCTGAAAAAATCTCAGCTCAAGCTTACCGACGACGCCATTCGAGCACTGATTACCGGCTATACCAGGGAGTCAGGGGTCCGGGTGTTGGAGAGGCGAGTTGCCGCGTTGTGCAGGAAAGCTACGATGAAGATCATCTCTGAAGATGTAAAGCAAGTTTCCTTAACTGCATCTGATTTAGAAGAATTTCTTGGCCCGAGACGTTACCATCCAGATCACCGGGAAACCGGGAAGCTGGTGGGCGTGGTAAACGGCCTTGCCTGGACGCAGGTGGGGGGTGAGATGCTCCAGGTGGAAGTCAATGTGGTGCCTGGCAGCGGTAAGGTGGAGCTCACCGGCAACCTGGGAGATGTAATGAAGGAGTCTGCTCGTGCAGCCCTGAGCTATATTCGGAGCCGAACCCAACGCTTGGGCATTGAGGAGGACTTCTATAAGACCAAAGATATCCATGTCCACTTTCCGGAGGGGGCTGTGCCCAAGGATGGGCCCTCGGCGGGCATTACCATCACCACTGCCATGGTTTCTGCCCTCACTGGTGCGCCAGTGCGGCAGGACATAGCTATGACAGGTGAAGTTACTTTACGGGGCAGGGTGTTGGCTATCGGTGGACTGCGGGAAAAGACAATGGCAGCGCTGCGCAATGGGATGAAGACAGTATTGATTCCTGCCGATAACGTGGGAGACTTGGAGGAAATCGACCAGACGGTCCGTGCGGCCCTTCACTTTGTACCGGTGGAGCATGTGGATCAGGTGCTATCTGTAGTCCTGGAGATGGAGGGGACTCGTGCCCTGCCCGATCTGGAAGCCGTGTCTGAGCCCGCCCAGGGAACGGTACACTCCTTGGATCTCAAGCAGTGATGGGGGAGGAGACATGATCAATCTGCAGATGGCAGAATTTGTCCGCTCCGCGGCGAAGAGAGAGGATTTTCCTCGGGACGGACTGCCTCAGATCGTATTTTCCGGGCGTTCCAACGTGGGAAAGTCTTCGGTGATCAACCGCCTCTTGGGGCGAAAAAACTTTGCCAGAGTGGGCAGTGCGCCGGGAAAGACCACTCACATCAATTACTTCAAGATCGATGGGAAGTTTTATTTGGTAGACCTTCCGGGCTATGGATACGCTAAGGTTTCCCAGGCAGAGAAAGCCCGGTGGGGCAGACTCATTCAGTCTTGGTTCGATGACCCCACTCTGATGACCCTGGGCTGCATGCTTGTGGACGCCCGGCATAAGCCCACGGCGGATGACTGTACCATGGGGAACTGGTTTAAAGAGACAGGTCGGCCCTATGTTGTGGTTGCCAATAAGCTGGACAAGCTGAAGAAGAGTGAGATTGAGCCAAATCTTCAACGCATCCGCGAGACCTTAGAGCTGGACAAATCTGTAAGGGTCATCCCCTTTTCGGCAGAAAAGGGGGATGGCCGGGACGCATTGCTGGGTGAACTGGCTGAGCACATTGGGGAGGGATTCCGATGAGATATGTCCGTGTGGAGCGACTGGGAAAGGTGCGCTGGGGCGTGCTGGACGGAGAGGTGGTCCACACCCTGAAATATCCTCCGTACGCGGGGGAGACCGAGTACTACGACGGCAAGACCTGGGATGTGGAGAAGTGCAGGCTCCTGGCCCCCTGCGAGCCTGGAAAGATTGTGTGCCTGGGGAAGAATTACCGGGATCACGCAGAAGAGATGGGGGAGGGCATACCCGAGCAGCCTATTTTGTTCATTAAGACGCCCAACTGTGTCAACGACCCTGAGGGGGAGGTCCATGCGCCAGCTTTTGTCCGACGCCTGGATTATGAAGGAGAACTGGCCATCGTTATGAAAAAACGAGCCAAGGACCTGAAGCCCGAAGAGGTGTGGGGCTATATTCTGGGATTTACCTGCCTCAATGACGTCACTGCCCGTGACATTCAGAAAGGGGATGGACAGTGGACCCGTGGCAAGTGTATGGATGGCTTTGCTCCAGTGGGACCGGTGGTCACCGATGAAATAGATCCCACCGATCTGCTGCTGGAGACCCACCTTAACGGTAAAACGGTTCAGTCCGCCCGGACGGCTCAATTTATGACCAAAATCCCAGAGATGCTCGCCTTTATCACAGCTTCTATGACTCTTGAGCCTGGTGACCTGGTAGCTACTGGCACACCAGCCGGCATCGGTCCCATGGTACCTGGCGACACTGTAGAGGTGGAGATCCAGGGGATCGGGACCCTCCGCAGCCGGGTGGTGTGAGAGCTGGCCAACTTGTGCTTTTGGTCACAAGTTGGTATAATCAACGTTAAGCAAACGGAAGGGGGCGGCGGCATGCTGCGGCATATCCCACTGGGAGGGATGTACAACCTCCGGGACTTGGGCGGCTATCCCGTTACCGGCGGTGGAGAAACGGCCTGGGAGCGGATGCTCCGGGGTGATAACCCGGAGCATCTTACGGAAGAAGACATTCAGTGGCTTCTGGAACGGGACATTACCACGGTAGTGGACCTGCGGAGCGAGGCCGAGGTCGGACATAAGCCCGACCAGCTTTCTGGAGTCCAGGGCTTTTCTTACCTCAACTGTCCCCTCCTGGAGACTGACCGGATGCCCAATCTAGAGAACGATGTGGGCGCCGGATATTTTCGGGTGCTGGAGGGGCGACGCCGTATGGTCAAGGCCTTACGGGCAGTGGCGGCCGCCCCGGGCGGTGTCCTCTTCCACTGCACAGCGGGGAAGGACCGCACCGGCCTGATGGCCGCCCTGCTTCTGGGTCTTGCCGGAGTGGGGCGAGAGGAAATTTTGGCCGACTATCAGGTGTCGGAAACCTATCTTGCAGATGTGATCTGCCAGATCAAGACGAAAGTTCCTGACCTCTCGGCCTTTGCCGGCGCCTCCAAGGCAGAGTATCTGAACGATTGTCTGAAGCTGGTTGAGACAAAGTATGGCTCCATCCACGGATATATTCAGGCCATCGGTTTGACGGAGGAGGAGCTCATCGCTCTGAGGAGAAAGCTTCTGCCAGCAGACGTCACCGGAGGAGGCCGATCTCTTGGGTAATTTTTCCGATTTTGCGCAACATATGGACTGGGCAGGGCTGGTGGATATGCTCTTATCGGTAGTGGCCATTCTGCTCTGTTTAACGGTCCACGAGACCTGCCACGGTTTGGCGGCCTGGGCACTGGGAGATCCCACCGCCAAGCGGCTCCACCGTCTTTCCCTCAATCCGTTACGGCACATCGATCCCTTCGGCGCCCTCATGATGCTGGTGGCCGGTTTTGGATGGGCAAAGCCTGTTCCGGTAGATATGCGGTATTTCAAGCACCCGAAATCGGGCATGGCCATCACCGCTCTGGCGGGGCCTGTCTCCAATCTGGCTATGGCCTACTTGGCACTTTTGCTTCGGGCTGTCCTGCTGGCAGTTTATCATCCGGGTGCGGTGGTGTTGGAGGGGGCAGTGGACTTCTGTGAAACTTTGGCCATCCTCAATGTGGGTCTAGGGATCTTTAACCTGATCCCCTTTCCGCCCTTGGACGGCTCCAAAATACTGGGGGCCTTTTTACCGGATCGTGCCTACTATCAGCTTATGCGTTATGAGTGGTGGGGGATGCTCCTCCTCATGGTGCTGTTGTGGCTGGGGGTATTCAGTGGCCCTCTGAGCGCCGCCCGGACCTGGGTGCTGGACTTGCTGCTCCAGAATGCGGCCTGGCCCTACTATCTGCTCACATAACATGAAAGGGAGAGGACGCCGTTGGACGGGCCCATTTATCATCTGGAAAAAGTGGTGAAGGCCAAGACAGAGGATCTGGAGGACTTCACTGGCCCTCTGGATTTGATCCTGGCCCTGCTGAGCAAAAATAAAATGGAGATCAAAGACATCCAGATCTCCGTGATTCTGGAACAATACCTGGCCTGGATGGAACGGAGAAAAGCGCTGGATCTAGAGGTTGCCAGTGACTTTGTCACTATGGCAGCCCAACTGGTCTTCATCAAGTCCCGGATGCTCCTTTCCATCCATGATGAGGAGGCGCTTTCCGAGATGGAACAGCTCATTGCTTCTCTGGAGGCCCACCAGCGGCATGAGGATTATCTGAAGATCAAAGCGGTGGCGCCGGAGCTTTCCGACCGGTTTGATCTGGGGCGGGATTACATTGTCAAAGGCCCGGAGGCGATGCCCGCCGATCGGACCTACAGCTATGCTCACGACCGGGATGATCTGCGTCGGGCCATGCTGGCCGTACGGGAGCGGATGGGCACCCTGCTGCCGCCGCCGGTAAGTGTCTTTGACGGCATCGTGGGCAGGGAGCCCTATCCGGTGTCAGATAAGGCCGCCGAGCTCATCCAGCGACTGGTCCGCTTTGGTGTAACCAGATTCCGTGCCCTCTTTCTGGGCAACCGGAGCCGCTCTGAGGTGGTGGCCACCTTCATCGCTGTGCTGGAGCTGTGTAAGGCCAGGCGCATCCGCCTGGCGGGTACCGATACCGAATGTACAGTGACCTGTACGGGGGAAGGGGAGACCCAGATGGAAATCTCCACGGACGCCTATTGACATACGGAAGGGGGGAGGGCCCTTTGAACGACCTAAAGGAGATTGAATCGGCCATGGAGGGCATCCTGTTTGCCTCTGGTGAGCCGGTCGGAGTGGAGCGGCTGTGTCTGGCTCTGGAGATCGACCGGGCTACCGCGGATGCAGTTGCCCAAAAACTTATGGATGACTATAGCTATCACCGCCGGGGTATCCGGTTGGTACGTCTGGAAACCAGCTATCAGCTCTGCTCGGCGCCGGAGCACGCTGATCTTATTCGCAAAACATTTGAGAGCCGACGCCCTCCCAAGCTGTCGCCTCCAGCTTTGGAGGTGCTGGCCATCATCGCCTACTACCAACCCACCACCCGGGCCTATGTAGACCAGGTCCGCGGAGTAGACAGTGCCTACACCGTAGGCTTGCTTTTGGACCGGGAGCTTATCGAAGAGTGCGGCCGTCTGGCCGTACCCGGTCGTCCTATCCTGTATCGCACCACACCGGTTTTCCTGCGCTCTTTCGGTCTGAGCAGCCTGGATGATCTCCCGGAGCTCCCTGCCGCCGCACCGGATGAGGAGCAGTTGAAGGCAGACATGCAGACAGCATTGGAGCGTCTTCGGGATCTGAGAGAGGAAGGGGAGGAGCCCACCGAAGAGGAGTTGCGTGCAGCGGCGGAAACCCTGGCTCGGGCCGAAACACGGTCAGGTGAGGGAGGCTGAGTCCCTGTGATCTGGATGGTCCTGGTATGCATTCTGGTGGCGTTATTTCTGGTATCCCTCATCCGGGTGGGGGTAAGAGCAGAATATGACCAGCGGCTCACCGTTCGTCTTCGGGTGGGACTGGTATCGCTACGGGTTTATCCTTTGCGCCGAAAAAAGGCAAAAAAGGAGAAAAAAGTGTCCACCAGACCAAAGCGGCAGAAAAAGCAGACGGAGTCAGAGGCCAAAGGAAAGGTTTCCCAAGATAAGCTCTCTTTGCTGCGGTCCCTGCTGCCGGTGGCATTGCGTGCAGCGGGGAGTCTTCGGCGGAAGATCTCGGTAGATCTGCTGGAGGCCCATATTCTGATGGCTGGAGGTGATCCGGCCTCAGTGGCAGTCGCCTTTGGCAGCGCCAACGCCATCATTGGTATGGTATTACCCCTTTTGGAGCAGAATTTCCATATCCGCCAACGGGATATCCGCACGGCGGTAGATTTTCAGCGGGCACACTCAGAGGTGTGGGCAAAGCTCTCTCTGTCCCTGACCGTGGGACAGGGCGTTGCATTTGCTTTGCACTTGGGGTGGCAGTCCCTGTGTGTCCTGATGCGCTGGAGACGACGACAGGACGAGAAGAAAGCGACCAAACAGATAACAGAAAGGGCGGTAGAATATGGAAAAGAACCATCCCATCAGTGAGCTTATGTCTACCACGATGCAAAAAATTCGAGAGATGGTGGACGTCAACACCATCGTGGGCACTCCCATTCACACTGATGATGGCGTAACTCTTATCCCCGTGTCCCGGCTATCCTTCGGCTTTGCCTCCGGAGGCAGTGATTTTACCACTAAAAACCAGAAGCCTGACGCAGAGAATTCCTTTGGCGGCGGCAGCGGCGCCGGTGTCAACATTGCCCCTGTGGCCTTCCTTATTGTCAAGGGAGATTCTGTGAAGCTGCTGCCTGTGGCGCCCCCTGCCGGAAACGCGGTAGACCGGGTGGTAGAACTGGTACCTGAGATGTTTGACAAGGTCACCGGCTTTATCGAAAAGCAGGATAAGGGCGACAAAGAGCCTGCTGAAAAGCACGCAGGCCATTACCAGGAGTGACTGGGGCAGCCGAGGATAATCCTGTGGTATGGCACGCATACTAATGGCATCTATCCTTTGAGGTGATGCCACTTGAAGCGTTTTGCCGTTCTTTTGATGGCGCTGTCCTTGATCTATCCCACTGCCTATGCGGCGGGGCCGGTCGTCTCGGCCGCCTCCGCCATTTTAGTGGACGCTGAGAGCGGCCGGGTTCTATATGAGAAGGATGCCCATACCCGGCGGGGCATTGCCAGCACCACAAAGCTGATGACGTCCCTGGTGGCGGCGGAAGCGGTCATAGATCTGAGTGATCAGGTGGAGATTTTGAGGGAAGATACTCTCACAGAAGGTTCTTCTATGTATCTGAAAGTGGGAGAGCGTGTCACGGTGGAGGCCCTTTTCTATGGACTCCTGCTCCAGTCAGGCAACGATGCCGCACTGGCCCTTGCCCGGTACTGCGCCGGGGATGTGGAGACCTTTGTTTCCTGGATGAATCAAAAGGCCCGTGACCTGGGTATGATGGACAGCCACTTTGCCAATCCCAACGGTCTGGATGACGATGGACACTACTCCACCGCCGCCGACATGGCCCTTCTGGCAGCGGCTTGCATGGACAATGAACTACTGGCAAAGATAGTCTCCGCCAGGACGGCCACAGTAGGGGAACGGACTTTTGCCAACCACAATAAGCTGCTGAGTTTATATCCCGACTGCGTGGGTATGAAGACGGGTTATACCAAGGCTTCTGGACGCACTCTGGTATCGGCAGCCCGACGGGACGGCCAGTTGCTGTTGTGTGTCACCCTCAATGACCCTGATGACTGGAAGGATCACGCCGCTCTTTTTGACTATGGCTTTGAGACCTTTTCCCGGTGTCTGCTGGCCAGTGCGGGTGGGGCAGTAGGGCTGGTGAGAACCACCGGCGCCCTGGTACCTGCGGTTCCGGTGCGGACGGCAGAGGAGGTGCGCTATCCCCTCATGGAGTCGGAGCATGTCCAGGCCAAGATAGAGCTGCCCGACAGCATCCAGGCACCAGTGGGTGATGATGTATCGGTGGGGTCATTGAATTTTACTCTGGATGGGGAGGTCATTGGGAAAACCTCTTTGGTATGTGCTTCTGGGGTCCATTCCAATCAGGCTCCAGCCGCCAGTCCGCTGGAGCGTCTATGGTCCCTCTTCCCCTGGGCGGGTTAAGCCGCCCATACATCTCAAATTCAGAAGAAAGAGGTGCCCTCATGGAGGAACGCCTGCAAAAGCTGCTCTCCGCTGCCGGCCTCTGTTCCCGGCGCTCGGCGGAGGACTATATCGAGGCCGGTCGAGTCACCGTCAACGGCCGACTGGCTAAGTTGGGAGACAAGGCCGATCTAAGCAGGGATCGGGTGGCTTTGGATGGAGTGGAGGTGGGCCCGGCGGTGGATCCGGTCTATCTCATGCTCAATAAGCCCAGAGGCTATGTGACTACCCTCTCCGATGAGGAGGGGCGTCCTACGGTAGCTCAGCTGGTGGCCGACTGCGGTGTTCGGGTATGGCCGGTGGGGCGGCTGGACTTGGACTCCGAAGGGCTGCTCCTTCTCACCAATGATGGAGTCCTTACCCATCATCTCATCCATCCCAGCCATGAGGTGGACAAACAGTACTTAGTGATGGTCACCGGCGATATTGAGGCTGCGCTGCCGGTACTCAATGGGCCCATGGAGTTGGACGGAGTGGCACTGTCACCCGCCCAGGTGGACCGGTTGGGGCCCAATCTGCTCTCTTTTCAGATCCACGAGGGAAAAAACCGGCAGATCCGCCGGATGTGTCAGCAAGTGGGCCTGACAGTAAAGGCACTCCGCCGCGTACGGGAGGGACAGGTTCAGTTGGGAGGGCTCAAGCTGGGTAAGTGGCGCTACCTTACCGACGAGGAAGTGGCCCTGTTAAAGGCACGATAATTATGCAAGAAAATAGATTCTGTCTTGCAGATCGTGCTTGATTTTCCTTCCGGTTCCCGCTATGATAGTATTTGTTGAGCCGCCGACAGAGGATGATAAGCGTCCGCAGCATGGACCTTTTGGTCTGAACAGTAGCCCGGAATACGCCGGGGAGGAAATGTGAGGGTACCCCTATTATGTCAAGGGATATTTTGACCGCCATTCAGAATCGTATGCCAACTTTTTCCAAGGGACAAAAGCTCATTGCGCATTTTATACTGGATTCTTATGACAAGGCCGCTTTTA
Organism: Candidatus Intestinimonas merdavium; assembly: GCA_019115785.1. Classification (GTDB taxonomy): domain Bacteria; phylum Bacillota; class Clostridia; order Oscillospirales; family Oscillospiraceae; genus Intestinimonas; species Intestinimonas merdavium. The sequence goes on from DXCX01000027.1 coordinate 27,388, forward strand.
TGACGGCCAGCCGTCTGGGCAAAACGGTCAATGTCAGCGAGTCCACTGTGGTGCGTTTTGCCGCTGAGCTGGGCTATGATGGCTATCCCAGCATGCAGAAGGCATTGCAGGAGATGATCCGCAGCAAGCTCACCTCCATCCAGCGCATTGAGGTGGCCAACGACCGCATTGGTGACCAGGATATTCTCTCAACCGTGATGCAGTCTGATATTGAGAAGATACGGCTCACACTGGAGGAAACTGATCGGGGAGGCTTTCATCGGGCGGTGGACGCACTTCTGAGTGCCCGACGGATTTATGTGATGGGGGCGCGGTCGGCTGCTGCTTTGGCTGATTTTCTGGGCTTTTATTTTAATTTGATTTTTGACGATGTGGTCCTCATCCGAACCACCTCAGTAAGTGAGACGTTTGAGCACCTGCTACGTGTGAGCTGCGAGGATGTTGTGATCGGCATCAGCTTTCCCCGCTATTCCAGCCGCACGGTGCAGGCCCTGCGCTTCGCCCGGGACAGAGGGGCCAACGTGGTAGCGATCACAGACTCGGAAACGTCTCCTCTAACGGAGACGGCAACCGTTGCCCTGCTGGCCAAAAGTGATATGGCCTCCTTTGTGGACTCCCTGGTGGCGCCGCTGAGTCTGATCAATGCGCTTATCGTTGCAGTGGGAAGGCGAAAGAACGCCGATGTGGCACAGACTTTCTCCACACTGGAGAAGATTTGGTCGGCCTACGGCGTATATGAACAAGTAGAGGAAGAGAACTGATTTGACGCAGGAAGAAAAGCGTGTCATTGTCATAGGGGGAGGCGCCGCGGGCATGCTTGCGGCGCTGACTGCTGCCCAGCTGGGAGTACCTGTCATCCTCCTGGAGCGCAATCAAAAGGTGGGGCGGAAGCTCTACATCACCGGGAAAGGTCGATGCAATCTGACCAACGACTGTTCCCCAGAGGAAGTTCTGGCCAATGTGCCCCGGAACAGCAAGTTTCTCACCAGTGCCGTCACCCGTTTTCCACCCATAGAGGTGAAGGATTTCTTTCGTGACCTGGGTGTCCCTCTGAAGACGGAACGGGGGCATCGGGTCTTTCCGGTGTCTGATAAGGCCGCAGATGTGGTGGACGCCCTCTTTTTCGCCCTTCGACGGGCCGGAGTGGAGTTGGTCCAGGACCGTGCGAGGGAGGTTCTTACTGTTGGTGGGGTGGTCAGAGGGGTGAGAGGGGAGCGAGGAAGCTATGCCGGCAGCGCCGTCATTCTGGCTACCGGCGGCGCATCTTATCCCCTCACCGGGTCAACTGGGGATGGTTATGCCATGGCCGCTGCCATGGGTCATACGATCCTTCCTCCAAAGGCTTCTCTCATCCCTCTTGTGGTGGAGGGAGATGAGTGTCCCAGCATGCAGGGTCTCTCTCTACGGAATGTGGCGGTAAAGGTAAAAAACGAAAAGGGCAAAGTGATCTTTCGCGAGCAAGGGGAAATGCTTTTTACCCACTTCGGACTTTCAGGTCCCCTTATCCTCAGTGCCAGTGCCCATATGCGGGATTACGAAAAGGACCAGTATACCATTGTGATCGACCTAAAACCCGCTCTGGATGAAGCGGCCTTAGATGCCCGGCTGGTACGGGAGCTTACGGGACAGCCCAATCGTGCCTTCCACAATGTACTAGAGACTTTGGCGCCCCGGTTGTTGATCCCAGTGCTGGCCAAGCGTGCGGGCATCCCCTCGGATTTGCCGGCAAACGCGGTTACTAAGGTCCAGCGCCGACACCTTCTGGAAACCCTCAAGGGGCTTTCCTTTCCGGTGGCAGGTCCCCGGCCGGTCGAGGATGCCATTGTCACCAGCGGAGGTGTAAAGGTCTCCGAGGTGGACCCCAAAACGATGGAATCCAAGCTGGTGCAAGGGCTTTACCTTGCGGGTGAGCTGCTGGATGTGGATGCCTATACCGGCGGTTTTAACCTCCAGATCGCCTGGTGTACTGGACGTGCAGCCGGCCAGGCGGCTGTGGAACGGCTTCAATGACGGAGTTGAAAAAGAAAATAGGAGGCAGAGACATGGGACATAAGAGCGTGGCCATCGACGGCCCCTCTGGAGCAGGAAAGAGCACCTTGGCTAGGCAGGTGGCCAAAGCGCTCGGTTTTCTTTATGTGGACACCGGCGCCATTTACCGTACACTGGGACTGTTGGCTCTGGAACAGGGAATAGACCCGGCAGATCCGGCGGCGGTACAGGCGCTGTTGCCTCAGGCTGACATTCGCCTGGCCTACGACAGCGGCGATGGCCTCCAGCACATGTATCTATGCGGCCGGGATGTCACCGAGGATATCCGACGCCCAGAGGTCTCTCTGGCGGCGTCATCAGTGTCAGCCATCCAGACGGTGCGGGATTTTCTGATGGAGACCCAGCGGGAGCTGGCCCGTCAGCATGATGTGGTTATGGATGGCCGTGACATCGGTACGGTGGTACTGCCCCAGGCCGATGCCAAGATCTTTCTCACCGCATCTCCAGAAGCCCGGGCCAAACGCCGCTGCGATGAGCTGGCTCAACGAGGGACACCCCAGGCGCTGGATACCGTGTTAGCCGAGATTGTGGAACGGGACCGGCGCGACACCACCCGGGCATCTGCACCCCTGCGCCAGGCCGCGGATGCCGTCTTAGTGGACACCACCGATCTGGATCTGGCGGAGAGTCTTCAGGTGTTGATGGACGCCGTCAGAGGGGAGCTTAATCGATGAGGACCTTTTATAATGTGATCTATATGATTGTCTTTCCATTTTTTAACTTTGTTCACCCCGGCCGCGCGGTGGGCCGTGAGAACATCCCGAAGGGCGGAGTGCTGGTGTGTGGCAACCACACCGCTATGTCTGATCCCCTGTTTTTGGCCTTTGCATTTCGGCATCAGAACCAGCTCCGTCCTATGGCAAAGGCAGAGCTTCTACGGGTCCCCTTTATCGGTTGGATTCTCCGCCATGTGGGTGTGTTCGGTGTGGAACGGGGCAAGTCAGATGTGGGGGCCATCAAACAGGCCATGAAGTATTTAAAAGAGGGCGAAAAAGTCCTCCTCTATCCGGAGGGCCACCGGATCCATGAGAGCAGGGGGGAGCAGGGAGAGGCAAAAAATGGAGCTGCCATGCTGGCTGTCCGGTGCGGTGTCCCCATCCTTCCCGTCTATGTGCCGGAACAAAAGCCCTGGTTTCGACGGACCACTGTGGTGATCGGAGAGCCCTATATGCCTCAGGTGTCCAGTCGGAAGGGGACGGCAGAAGAGTATGACGCCATTACCAACGATCTGATGGAGCGCATCCGAAAGCTGGGAGATAAGGTGGTATGAAAATCGAACTGGCCAAGTCCGCAGGCTTCTGTTATGGCGTGAAGCGAGCGGTGGAGATGGCGGAGCAGACTGCCCAGTCTGGTGGCTCCGTACTGCTGGGACCGGTGATACACAATGACCATGTGGTGGCCAAGCTGGAGCGTAAGGGCGCCGTCTTAGTCCATTCTGTTGAGGAAGTTCCGCCGGGCTCACGGGTGATTCTGCGTTCCCACGGGGAAGCACGGCGGGTCCATGAGGTTCTGGAGGAGAAGGGGTGTCAGATCGTGGATACTGCCTGTCCCAATGTCCAGCGCATCCATCGACTGGTGGCGGATGCTGAGGCGGCGGGGCGGCAGCCGGTCATCATTGGTACGCCGGACCACCCGGAGATTGTGGCTATTGCCGGCTGGTGTCAGCACCCGGTGGTACTGCCTGATGGAGCAGCGCTGGCTGCATGGATCGCTGAGCGTCCAGAACGGCGGGAAATGCCGCTGACACTGGTCTCTCAGACCACATCTACCCGGAAAATTTGGGATCTCGCCATAGAAACAGCAAAAAAAGAGTGTACAAACGCTGAAATTTTTGATACAATATGTAATGCTACGTATATACGGCAGACGGAAGCCCAGAAATTGGCAGCCCACTGCGATGCGATGATCATCATCGGAGACCGCAAAAGCTCCAATACCAAGCGGCTTTCGGAGCTGTGTCGCGCCCTTTGTCCCCGAGTGGTCACCATTGAGGGGGCAGAGGAATTGGAACCGGCCTCCTTTGCGGGGACGGCTTCGATCGGCATCACCGCGGGGGCATCGACGCCCGGGTGGATTATAAAGGAGGTCTATGACAAAATGAGCGACGAAATCATGGAGATCGAGGAATCCTTCGCTGATCTGCTGGAGAAATCGATCAAAACTTTAAATACAGGAGAGAAGGTCACCGGTGTCGTCACTGAGATCACGCCCACTGAGATCTATGTGGACCTGGGCACTAAGCATGCTGGCTACATTCCTGTATCTGAGCTGACCGACGATCCCACCGTAAAAGTGGAAGACATTGTCAAGGTGGGCGACGAGATTGAGACCTATGTGATGCGCGTCAACGACGCCGAGGGTGTGGTCACGCTGTCCAAAAAGCGTCTGGATACCGTCAAGAGCTGGGATGATGTAGAGGCCGCCCGTGAGGCTGGCACCGTGGTGGAAGGCGTCATTACCGAGGAGAACAAGGGCGGTGTTGTGGCTTCTGTCAAGGGTGTGCGCGTGTTTATCCCTGCCTCTCAGACTGGACTGCCTCGGGACGCTTCCATGAGCTCTCTGCTCAAGCAGAAGGTGCGTATGAAGATCACTGAGGTCAACCGTGCCCGCCGCCGCGTGGTGGGTTCCATTCGCGCCGTGGAGCAGGCCGAGCGTGCCGAGAAGGCCGCCAAGGTTTGGGCTGAGATTGAGAATGGCAAGCACTATAATGGCGTGGTGAAGTCCCTGACTTCTTATGGCGCCTTTGTGGATATTGGCGGCGTAGACGGTATGGTTCACATCTCCGAGCTCTCTTGGAGCCGCATCAAGCACCCCTCCGAGGTGGTCAGTGTGGGAGATCCCGTGGACGTGTATGTCATCTCCTTTGACCCGGAGAAGAAGAAAATCTCCCTCGGTATGAAGGATCGGAGCCAGGACCCCTGGACCGTATTCACCGACAAGTACAGCGTTGGTGATGTGGCTAACGTTAAAGTTGTCAAGCTGATGACCTTTGGTGCCTTCGCCGAGATCGTCCCCGGTGTGGATGGCCTTATCCACATTTCCCAGATTGCTGATCACCGCATCGACAAGCCCGGCGACGTGCTTGCCGAGGGTGATATGGTGGATGTGAAGATCACCGACATCGACATGGAGAATAAGAAGGTTTCCCTGTCCATTCGCGCCCTGCTGGAGGAGCCCGCTCCCGAAGAGGATGAGGCGTAATCTCACTGTTGAAAGATAAGCATGAAAAGGACCCGTCCAGATGGCGGGTCCTTTTTGTCATTTTTACGCTTCTTGACCGGGAAATGACATCCTTTTTGCGGGAGGTACAATGGTTTTTACTTGCTAAATAGAGATAAATGGTATATAATAAACTTGAATTTTAAATTTGTCAAGTCATTTTTCATAAGTCAAGGAGGTGGTTATCATGTTTCAGATAGGAGACAAAATTGTCCATCCGATGCATGGTGCCGGTGTGATCGACAGCATCGTCAGCAAGAAGGTCAACGGCGTGGTGCGGGACTACTATATTCTCAAGCTGCCAGTGGGAGGCATGCTGGTCATGATACCCACCGAGCACACTGAGGAGATTGGAGTCCGACCCGTGGTGGACCGCGATGAAGCTGATCGCCTGATTGCCGCCATGCCCGACATTGAGGTGGACATGACTCAGAACTGGAATCGCCGTTATCGGGAGAACATGCTTCGGATCAAAAGTGGTGATCTGATGGAAGTGGCCCGGGTGGTGAAAGGACTCATGCTTCGGGATGAGAACCGTGGACTTTCCACGGGTGAAAGGAAGATGCTTCACTCCGCCAAGCAGATTCTCATTTCCGAGCTGGTCCTCTCTCAGGATGCCAGCTATGAGGACGTGGAAAAGCGTATCAATACTGCTATGAGCTGACCATCTGGAGAATCAAGAAGGAGCCGCAAGGCTCCTTTTTGTCTCGGAAAAAGTTCCATTCAGGTCGAAAGGAGTGCTTCCATTATGTCCATCTTTGGCGCGCTGCGAAAAAAACATCCGGAAGTGCCGTTTTGCACCGCCGTGGTACCGGCCGCCGGCACCTCTACCCGAATGGAGGGCCAGGATAAGATGCTCCTAGAACTGGGGGGGCGTCCGGTACTGGTGTTGACCCTCCAGGCATTGGAGGCCTGCCCCCTGATCCATGAGATTGTGGTGGTGACCAGAGAGGACCTGGTGGTACCGGTAAGCCGATTGTGTCGGGATTTTGGACTGGAAAAAGTATCCAAGGTGGTGACCGGTGGCGCTACCCGTACACTGTCGGTGTTGGCTGGCATCCGCTCCTCAGATCCAGAAGCGGCTCTCATCGCGGTCCATGATGGCGCCCGGCCTTTTGTCACCCAGGAGGTACTGGAGGAGGTGATTCGCAAGGCGGCAGTGTGCGGTGCGGCAGCTCCAGCCATTCCGGTGACCGATACGGTGAAGCGGGCGAGAGATGGTGTGGTGGAGGAGACACTGGACCGGGAGACGCTTTTTGCCGTCCAGACTCCCCAGGTTTTTGAGGCATCCCTCCTGAAAGCTGCCCTCCAGAAGGCGGCGGAGGATGGCGTCACGCTTACGGATGACTGCGCCGCTGTGGAGCGGTTGGGTATGCAGGTATCCCTCACCAGAGGTGACCGGGCCAATCTGAAACTCACTACCCCCACGGATTTAGATTTTGGGCTGGGTATTTTGATCGGAAGGGGAGAGGCTTGATGGCGGAGTTGCGGATCGGGCACGGTTATGACGTTCATAAGATGACAGAGGGGCGGAAGCTTATCTTGGGTGGTGTAGATATTCCGTGGGAGAAGGGGCTGTTGGGACACTCTGACGCCGATGTTCTCACCCACGCGGTGATGGATGCTCTGCTGGGTGCGGCTGGGTTGGGTGACATTGGGAAGCTTTTCCCTGATAATGACCCCGCTTTTGCGGGAATTTCCAGCCTGGTCCTGTTGGACCGGGTGTGTGACCGACTGCGTGGGGAGGGGTGGCAGGTTGGCAATGTGGATGCCACAGTGGTAGCCCAGCGTCCCAAGCTGTCCGGCCATATCCCACAGATGCGGCAGAATTTAGCTCTCCACCTGGGTGTGCCCCAAGAGCGGGTAAATGTGAAGGCCACCACAGAGGAGGGCCTGGGCTTTACCGGCACCGGACAAGGTATGGCGGCTCACGCTGTGGCCCTGCTGGAGCGGAGCTGAGAAAAGAGGAGCTAAGTACGTCCCGCAGGGAGCACTCAGCTCCTCTTTTTGGTATCCCCAGAAGGGGGGAGGGCATAGAATGCTCCAGAGAGGAGCGTAATGCCTATGGTCTATTATCTCATCGTCTGCCGCTCGCTGACCTATGCCCAGCGAACGGCAGCCGTGCTGGAGCGGGGAGGCATCACCGGAGTGGTTCTGCGGGCTCCAAAATCCATTGTGGGAGAGGGCTGCGGCTATGCGGTAAAAGTTTCAGAACGGCGCCTCGCCCAGGCCCTCGTACTGCTCAATCGGGCAGAGCTGAAACCAAAAGGGGTCTATATCGCAGAGTCGGACGGCAGCTATCGTCAGGTGGGGCCATGATCTACCTGGATTCCGCCGCGACCACGCTCCAGAAACCGCCCATGGTGGCCCGTGCGGTGTTCAGCGCCATGAGCCGTATGGCCAGTCCAGGAAGGGGCGGCTACCCGGCCGCTATGGCGGCTGCCAATACCATTTTTGCCTGTCGGGAGGCCGCCGCAGATCTGTTTCATGTGTCGGAGCCCGACCGGGTGGTACTCACCATGAATGCCACGCACGGCCTAAACCTGGCCATCAAGACCCTGGTCTCCCCTGGAGATACCGTACTCATATCTGGCTATGAACACAATGCTGTCACCCGGCCTCTGACGGCTATCCCTAATGTATCGGTGAAGATAGCGGATGCCCCGCTGTTTCAACCGGAAGCCATGGTAGAGCGATTTCGAGAACTGCTGACCCAGGAGGTCAGCTGTGTCATTTGTACCCATGTGTCCAATGTCTTCGGCTACGTGCTGCCGATCGAGGATATTGCCGCCCTATGCCAGCAGCGAGGTGTGCCCCTGATCCTGGATGCCTCCCAGTCCGCAGGTACCCTACCTGTCTTCCTGGAGGAGTTGGGCGCCGCCTTTATTGCCATGCCGGGCCACAAGGGGCTCTACGGTCCCCAGGGAACCGGACTTCTGCTCTGTGCGCAGTCGGCAACCCCCCTCATCGAAGGTGGGACCGGCTCTCTCTCCATGCTACAGGAGATGCCTGATTTTTTACCCGATCGTCTGGAGGCTGGCACCCACAATGTCCCCGGTGCGGCCGGACTGCTGGAAGGACTGCGCTTTGTCCAGCGCAAGGGAACAGCGCATATTTGGGAGCACGAACGTCGTCTGGCTGCCCAGTGTGTCCGGGCATTGTCTAGTATCAAAGGCGTTGAAGTCTATGCCGAGCCTCAGCTGGCCCGTCAGGCGGGAGTCGTTTCCTTCCGGGTGGGGGGTATTGACTGCGAGGAAGTGGGCACATATCTGGCCCGCCAGGGGATCGCTGTGCGATCCGGACTTCACTGCGCCCCTCTGGCTCACCGTACAGTCGGGACCCTGGAGACAGGGACTGTACGGGTCAGTTTTTCCGCTTTCAACATGCCCGGCGAGGTCCGCAGCCTGGTTCAGGCTGTGTCCCGCCTCCATGTCCTTTGACCACGTCCGCGTTCTGCGAGGGCCACGGTTTCTCTGCCGTGCGCCCTCGCACGCTTTATTTCGGCCATTTCTGAGAGAAGTTCAGGGAAATTTAATAAGCGGGGTCCTTGCCATTTGTCAGTGGATACAGTATAATATTTGAAATGGGCGGGAGGTCATTGAGTCCGCCCTTGGGGCATTTTGGGATGTGGGAGATAATGGAAATGACGGATATCTTACAGTGGATGTATCAGTACATCCAGACCTTTAACATTTCCATATTCGATATTGTGGACGTGACCATCATTGCGGTCATCATCTACCGGCTCCTCATGCTAGTACGGCGGAGCAGGGCGGCACAGGTGGCCAAGGCCATTCTGTTGCTGCTGGCCGCCCTGGTGCTGTCATCATCCACTATGCTAAACCTGCGGGTCATTCATTTCTTTCTCTCCCATATGGTGGAGATGGGAATGTTGGCTCTGATCGTGGTGTTCCAACCAGAGATTCGCCGGTTCCTGGAACAGCTTGGCAGCACCACCCTGGGTGATATGTTCAGCAGGGAGGAGGCGCCGCCGGAGGTAGAGGAGGCCATTGCTCAGACGGTACAGGCCTATGCCTCTCTCTCCAGGGACAAGGTGGGCGCACTGATGGTTTTTGAGCGGAAGGTACCCCTGGACGATATTATTAAGACGGGGACCGCTCTGGACTCCACCGTAGCGGCAGAGCTCCTCAAGAATCTTTTTTGGAACAAGGCACCTCTCCACGATGGTGCTGTCATCGTCCGTAATGGTCATATTGTGGGAGCAGGATGTGTGCTACCTCTGTCTGGAAACATCAACCTTTCTCGGGATTTGGGAATGCGCCACCGTGCAGGCATCGGTATGAGCGAGAACTCTGATGCCGTGGTGGCCATTGTCTCTGAGGAGACCGGCTCCATCTCTGTGGCTGTCAATGGTATGCTCAAACGCCATTTGGCGCCTGAAACGTTGGAGCGGCTGCTGCGCAACGAATTGCTGCCCAAAGAGGAGTCCACTGGTTCCTCCAATAAGTTCTCCGCCCTATTCAAGTCGAAAAAAGGTGACAAACACGATGGGGAAGAAGTTCACGGAAAGTAAAATCTTCAATATCATTCTGTCTATCCTCATCGCCCTGGGGCTGTGGGCCTATGTGACCGCCAGTGTGACCGATGTAGGCGAGTCCACCGTACACAACATTCCAGTGACGGTAGTAGGGGAGGAAGCTCTGAACGCCAAAGGCCTGATGATCGACCCCAATACCAAGCTCACGGTCAGCGCCCGGGTCAGCGGAAACCGGAACCTTTTGGTGAGCATGGCCTCCAATCCGAGTGAATATTTTAGTGCCACCATCAATGTGGCCGAGGTGACCGAGCCTGGCACCTACAATCTCAACTGTACCATTACACCGGAATTTACCTCTCTCACCTCTACGGGGGTGCAGGTGATGGATCAGGAAGGTAAGACCATACAGGTCGTGGTCACCCGACTGATGTCCAAGACAGTGGAGGTCCGGGGGGTCTTTGAGGGTACGGTAGATGAGGACAACAACTACCGAGCCAACGCGGTGGAAGTCACGCCAGGCACCATCAAGGTCCAAGGTCCCGAGTCCCTGGTCAACCAGGTGGAGTACGCTCAGGTCACCATCACAGGTGATCATCTCACCAAGACCTATACCGGTGAACTGGGTTTCCAGTTCATGACTGCCGACGGCGAAGTGGTGGATGACGATGACCTCACTACCAATGTGAACACAGTCAGCGTGGTCATGCCGGTGGTCAAGACTATGGAGGTCCCGCTGGGGGTGGAGTATGTCTATGGCGGCGGCATCACCGAAGAGAATTTTGAGCGCTATGTGACTGTGGACATCCAGCCCGCTACCATTCAGGTCTCCGGTGATGAGGGGGATGTGTCTTACCTGGAGGGGAAAGCCATCACCATTGGTAAGATCGACCTTTCTCAGGTGGTTCAGGACCAACAGGAATTTGTCTTCCCCATTGAGCTTACGCCGGAACTGAGCAATGACAGCGGTATCACCCAGGCCACGGTTACCATCACCATCCGCGGGCTGGAGACAAAGACGGTGGAGACCTCCAATATTGATATTATCAATACGCCGGAAGGATTTACCGCTGATGCAGTGACCCAATCCCTTCAGGTAAAGGTCCGGGGCCCCGCTGACGCATTGGACATCGTAGAGGGTTATCAGATTCGAGTGGTGGTGGATCTGGAAGGTCAGAACCTACGGCAAGCCCAGTTCCCCTTTACGCCCAAGATCTATTTGGATGGTGACAGCCGCTGTGGCGTGATCAGCCCCGGCAGCAGCGGGTACATTGTCGTGGTCAATATCCAGTCGCAATAGGAGAGTTTTTTGCTATGACACAAACTGCGCAAATCAAACAGACCTTTCCCAATGGCACCGCCGAAGTGGCGGTGATCCGACAGGGCGCATGCGCCCATAACTGCTCCGAGTGTGGTGGCTGCATGACAGCTGCCCAGCCTACGGTCACCGCTCTGGCTGAAAATACCGTGGACGCCAAGGTGGGGGAACTGGTGGTGGTAGAGACGGAAAACGCTCAGCTTATGGGTATCATCGCCTTTGTCTACCTAGTACCCATGGTCCTGCTGGTGACCGGTTATCTGCTGGCGCAAGCCTTTGGCCTTACCCAGGGCTGGTGCATTCTGGCTGGCGTCATAGCTTTCGGCGTCAGTGTGCTGTTCATCGTTGCGCTAGATCGCTGGGTCAAACGCCGCAAGTCCATTCAGTTCCGCATTGTGGCCCACAAAGAGGCCTGATGTTCGGCTATGTGGTCCCGCTGCGGGGGGAATTAAGGGTTCGGGAGCTGGACGCCTATCAGGGGATTTATTGCGGCCTGTGCCACACCTTGGGACATCGTTATGGCTTTTTCCCAAGATTGCTCCTCAACTATGATTTTGCTTTTTTGGCCATGGTCCTTGCCCAGCCAGGGGAGACCATGCGGTTGGAGCGGCGGCGCTGTGTGGCCTGCCCTCTGCGGGGGAAGCAAGTCTGCCCGTCTCGGCCTGGTCTTGATACCGCAGCCGACGAGAGTGTTATCCTCACCTACTGGAAGCTGCGGGACAGTGTGGCCGACCATGGCCTTTTTCGGGGGTTACCTGCGCGGATTTTGAGCCTTCTGCTCCGGCCTTCTTATCGGAAGGCCGTTCTGCGGCAGCCAGACTTTGACCGCAAAACCGTGCGTTGCCTGGAAGAGCTTCATGAGTTAGAGAAAATGCGCTCCCCCTCGTTGGATCGGACAGCGGATACCTTTGCACGCATCCTGGCATCTGCAGCACCATCCACCGGGGAAACGGTGCGTGACCGTGCATTGGGCCAGATGCTTTACCATGTAGGCCGATGGATCTATCTGGTGGACGCCTGGGATGACTTGAAAGAGGACCGAGACTCAGGAAGTTACAATCCATTGCTTTTGCGCTTTCCGGACGGGCCGGAGGCCCATCAGGAGGAGGTCCGTCTCACTCTGCGGCATTCGCTGAATCTGGCGATATCCGCCTGCAATTTGACAGATGCCGGCCCATGGAATGGTGTTGTCATGAATATCCTGTGCCTGGGTCTCCCTATGGTCGAGGAGGCTGTCTTCACTGGGGAGTGGCGCCGGCGCAAGAAAGAAAACAGGGAGAACAAACTATGAACGATCCATACAGTGTACTGGGTGTCAGCCCGGATGCCAGTGATGAGGAGATCAAGCGGGCCTATCGGGAGTTGGCCCGGAAATATCATCCGGACAACTACCAAAACAATCCTCTTGCAGACTTGGCGGAAGAAAAGATGAAGGCCATCAACGAGGCCTATGACGCCATTACCAAGCAGCGCTCCGGACGGAATAGCGGCGGTTATCAGAGCTCCTATCAGCAGAGCGGCTATCAACAGCGGCAGGGACAATCCGCCGGCACCTCGGTGTATGCCCGCGCCCGGCAGGCCATTAATCTAGGAAACTTGACCCAGGCGGAGCAGTTACTTCAGTCGGTGCCGGGGCAGGATGCGGAATGGCATTTTCTCATGGGCTCCATCGCCTATCGTAAGGGCTGGTTGGATGAGGCCATGCAGCAGTACCAGATGGCCTGCAATATGGACCCCGGCAATCTGGAGTACCGCCAGGCATACAACATGATGCGCCAGGGTGGACAGGCTTACCGTCCCTATGGATACACCACTGGAGGCATGGATTCCTGTGACTGCTGTACTACCCTCTTATGTCTCAACTGCCTGTGCGGCGGATGCGGTCATTAAGATGAGAGATCAGACACATTATGTCAGGAAAATAACACTGGCAGCCATACTGACCGCCCTTTCCCTGGTCGTGCTGTGGGCGGCGGTTTTGGTGCCCTGGGGTCGGATCGGTCTGATCGCTGTGGCTGGACTGATGCCCGCCGCTGCCGTCATCTCTGCTGGACCTATGGCAGGGGGACTCTGCTGGGCAGGGACATCGCTGCTGGCGCTCATCCTGCTGCCCAGCAAAGACTGTGGCCTGCTCTACCTGTTTTTTTTCGGCCTCTACCCCTTGATAAAGTATTTCGCTGAGCGTCTGCGCAGGCTGCCACTGGAGCTGGTGTTGAAGCTGGCTTTTTTCAATGCCGTCCTCACAGTACTGTGGTTTGGATTCCGGAGTATCTTTTTGTGGAGTATACCCCAGGCGGAAAAACTGGGCTGGCTCCTCTATCCCGCCGGGAATGTAGTTTTCCTGGCCTATGACTACGGTTTCAGCAAACTCATCGCCTTTTATGTGATCCGCGTAGACCGGTCTATGCGCCGGGGCCGTAGTGGCTGAACTGAATAACAGAAGAGAAGAAAGGGGAGACCACCCTTGGTCCGCAGTATGACTGGCTATGGCAGAGGGGAGGCCGTGCTCCGCGGCCGCTCCATTGTAGTGGAGGTTCGATCGGTGAATAACCGGTACCTGGATTGCAATATTAAGATGCCAAGAGCCTATATTTTTGCCGAGGATGCCATGAAGTCCCGCATCCAAAGCTCCATTTCCCGAGGGAAGGTGGACATCTTTGTCACAATGGACAGCACAGGGGCAGACGCTGTCACTGTGAAGGTGAACCACTCGGTGGCAGCAGGATATGTCAAATCGCTGCAGGAGCTCAAGGATACTTACCACCTATGGGGCCTGCCTGATTTGTCCCTGATAGCTCATTTCCCAGATGTGCTTCAGACAGAAAAGGCACCTGAGAACGTGGAGGAGGTCGCCGCGGATATCTGCTCCGTGTTGGATCAGGCATTGACCGACTATGCTGTAATGCGGGAGCGGGAGGGGGAGCGGCTCTCCGCCGATATTCTATCCCGAGCCGATACCATTGAAGCTCTCACCACTCAGGTGGAGGATCGGAGCCCTAAAACGGTAACGGAATACCGTGCCCGACTGGAGACAAAGATGCGTGAAGTCCTCCAAAACCAGCAGCTGGATGAGAGCCGTATCCTCACCGAGGCAGCTATTTTTGCTGACAAAGTGGCGGTGGATGAGGAGACCGTCCGTCTGCGCAGTCACCTCTCCCAGCTCAGGACTATGCTGAAGCAGGGCGGTCCCATTGGCCGCAAACTGGATTTTCTTATCCAGGAGTTTAACCGGGAGGCCAACACCATTGGCTCGAAGTGCAACGACCTGGAAATTTCCCGCCATGTCATTGATATCAAGGCGGAGATCGAGAAGATCCGGGAGCAGGTCCAGAACATCGAGTGAGAGGAAGCGGCGGCATGAAGCTCATCAATATCGGTTTTGGAAATATGGTCTCGGCGGGTCGACTCATTGCGGTGGTGAGTCCGGAATCGGCCCCCATCAAGCGTATGGTTCAGGAGGCTAGAGAGCGAGGCGTTCTGATCGACGCCACCTTTGGCCGGCGGACTCGGGCGGTACTGGTCATGGACAGCGACCACATCGTACTTTCAGCTATCCAGCCAGAGAAGGTTGCCGGTCGATTTGCTGGCGGGGAGCCGGAGACGGGAGATGAGGAAGAGGAGGTGGAAGACTAATGGCACTCAAGAAAAAGACGCATGGCCAGTTGATCGTTCTGTCCGGCCCCTCCGGTGTGGGCAAGAGCACAGTGATTGCCGAACTGCTCAGCCAGCGGCAAGATATCCATTTTTCTGTCTCCTTTACGACTCGAAAGCCACGCGTGGGTGAGGCCAACGGAGTCAACTACAATTTTGTGGATCGGACGGAGTTCGAGGGAATGATCGCTCGGGGAGAGTTGCTGGAGCATGCGGAGTATGTGGGTAATTACTATGGCACCTCATTGAAGGTCATCCAGGAGAAACTGAATGCTGGGATTGATGTGCTTTTAGACATTGAGGTTCAGGGTGCGGCAAAAGTCCGGATGAGGTGCCCTGAAGCAGTGCTTATCTTTATCATTCCGCCCTCCTTTGAGGAGCTCTCCCGCCGCTTGAGGGGGCGCAACACCGACAGCGAGGAGGTTATCGCTGGACGGCTCACTCAGGCCAGAGAGGAATATGCCCAGATCCCCAATTATGACTATCTGGTGGTCAATGACAAGGTCTCTGATGCTGCGGCTGAGATCATCTCTATCCTGGTGGCGGAGGACTGCCGTACCAGAAATCGGATGCACCTGGTAGAGGGGATCTGAAGATCTCCTGCCCAGTGTCCATACCGGACATTGTTCCGGATATTATTACACCGTAAAAGGAGTTGGATCTGTTATGATGCTCTATCCTGCTATGAAGGACCTGCTGTCTCAAGTACCCAGCCGCTATCAGTTGGTGAACGTTGTAGCCCATCGCGCTCGTCAGATCGCCGCCGATGCCGAGGAGGGTGGCTATCCCCTCAATGATAAGCCTGTGAGCATTGCAATTCGTGAGATCGCCGAGGGCAAGGTGGATCTGAGCTTGCCGCCTCAGCCCCAGGCTTGACCTTTGTCCGGGAGTTCCGGATATATTCCCAGGTCTGATGGAAGTGCCGGATGGGCAGATAAGCCCCCGGCGCTTGCCTTTTCTTTGACGGAAGGGGGAGGTGCGGTGGATGTGGTGGTCATCGCCAAGGTAGCCCTGGCGGCGGCTGCCTACGCCATTGATAAGCCCTATGACTATCTGGTCCCGGCAGAACTAGAGGGCAGGGCAATACCTGGTGTCCGGGTATTGGTCCCCTTTGGACGGGGCAATAAGCACACCGAAGGCATTGTCCTTGCGCTGTCCGATACAGTGCCGTCTGGCAAACGGCTTAAGGAGGTCTACACTGTACTGGATGACGCTCCGGTCTTGGATGAGCAGGGCCTGAAGCTGTGTCTGTGGATGCGGGAGCGGTATTTCTGTACAGTGTACGATGCCGCACGTGCCATGCTGCCAGCTGGGCTGTGGTTTTCTATTCGGGATACCTATCAGATTGCCCCCGGCGTGGACCGGGAAGCCTCATACGCTGCGGCGGGACGCTCCCGACGGGCTGAGCAGATCCTAGACCTGCTCTGGGCTTGTGGGGGTGCCGCTGAGCTGGGCCAGATCCACGCCGCACTGGGCACCGCCGATCCAGCTCCCGCATTGAAGATACTGACTGAGCATGGGGTACTCAGACTGGAGACCAGTGCTCAGCGAGGGGTGGGAGATAAGCGAGAAAAGGTGGCTGCCCTGGCTCTGCCGGCAGAGGATGCAATGGCCAGTGTGTCATCCAAGCGGCGGAGCGCCCCACTGCGTTACGCTGTGGTGGAGCTCCTGTGCGCGGTGGGCAGCACCAGTGTCAAGGAGCTCTGCTACTTTACCGGCGCTTCCAATGCTACCATCCGCTCGCTGGTGAAGAGCGGCCTGGTCACTTTGAAGGAGCGTGAGGTTTTCCGAGGTGGACATGAGGAGGCGACGGGACCCGTGTCGTCGCTGCCGCCTCTCAATGGAGAGCAAGAGATTGCGTTTCAAACATTGGACTGCCTATGTCGGTCGAAAGAACCTGCTGTAGCGCTTCTTTATGGTGTAACGGGCAGTGGAAAGACCCAGGTGTACCTTCGGCTGATCCAGGCCGCTCTGGACAGGGGACAAACTGCTATGGTACTGGTTCCTGAGATTGCCCTTACTCCGCAGCTGCTGCGGATCTTTACCGCATACTTTGGAAGTGATGTTGCGGTGCTTCACAGCTCTCTTCGTGCGGGCGAGCGGTATGATGAATGGAAACGTCTGCGCGCCGGCCGTGCACGTGTGGCACTGGGCACACGATCCGCCGTTTTTGCCCCCCTGGGAAATCTGGGCCTTATTATTTTGGATGAGGAGCAGGAGGGAAGTTACAAATCGGAAAATCCGCCCCGATACCATGCCAGGGAGGTTGCCAAATACCGCTGCGCTAAGGCCGGTGGACTGCTGGTTCTGGGCTCTGCCACCCCGTCAGTAGAGAGTATGTATCTGGCCCAAAGTGGCGTCTATCATCTGGTAACACTGAGCAAACGATATAATGAACGGGCCCTTCCCGCCGTCTATGTCACCGACATGAAGGAGGAACTCCGGGCCGGCAACGGCAGCAGCATCAGTGCGCAGCTTAAGAGAGAGCTGGCGTCCAATTTGGAGCGGGGAGAGCAGTCCATTCTGTTTCTCAACCGCCGGGGCGCCAGCCGCATGGTTTCCTGTGGAGAGTGTGGCGAGGTGCCGGTGTGTCCAAGGTGTTCCGTTCATCTTACCTACCACTCAGCAAATCATCGGCTGATGTGCCACTATTGCGGCTATTCTGAACCGCTTCCGAACACATGCCCGACGTGTGGCGGAACCCTCAACTTTATTGGAGCTGGTACCCAGAAGGTACAAAGTGAACTGGAGGAGCTCTTCCCCGGAGTAGAGATTCTTCGCATGGATGCCGATACTGTTTCGGTCGCCGACGGACACCAGAAATTGCTGGATCGATTTCAAAAGGGAAAGGTTCCCATCCTGGTTGGGACCCAGATGGTAGCCAAGGGCTTGGATTTTGAGAATGTGACCCTTGTGGGAGTGATTGCCGCCGACTTGGCCCTGTATGTAGACAGCTTCCGGGCTTCAGAGCGGACGTTCTCCCTTCTCACTCAGGTGGTGGGGAGGGCTGGCAGGGGAGAAAAAAGTGGCCGGGCGGTGATCCAAACCTATACCCCGGACAATGATGTGATCCGCTGTGCCGCCATCCAAGATTATGACCGCTTCTATGCGCAGGAAATCAATCTAAGGCGGCTCATGGACTATCCGCCGTTTCGGGATGTCTTTGTTCTGACCGCGTCTGGAATCGATGAGTCCGCCGTATTCCGAAAATGTCAAAAACTTCGCCGTAGTTTGGAGGACTGGGCAGCAGCCTGGAGAGACTATGATGCACGGCCGCGTTTGCTGGGTCCAGCTCCGGCCTCTGTGGCGAAAGTCAACAATCGCTATCGCTACCGCCTCACCCTGCTTTGTCAGAATACCAAAGAGGTCCGGCAACTCATTTCCACCCTGCTCATAGCCGCCGCCAATGACCGAGAGATCCGGGGGGTTTCGGTGTTTGCCGATGTGAACCCATATGATTAGGAGGATACAACCATGGCACTGAGAAAGATCCTTACCGATAAGGACCCCGCATTGCACAAAGTTTGCCGTCCAGTTACCAACTTTGACCAGCGTCTTTGGGATCTGCTGGACGATCTGAAAGAGACATTGGCTGATGCCAACGGCGCCGGATTGGCCGCACCTCAGGTAGGTATTTTGCGTCGGTGCGTCATCGTTGTGGATGATCAAGACCAAATGCTGGAGCTGGTGAATCCTGAGATCATCTGGCGCTCCGAGGAGCTTCAGAACGGCTGGGAGGGCTGTCTCAGTGTTCCGGGAAGATGGGGTGCCGTGGAGCGCCCCTTGCGTGTACGCGTCAAGGCCCAGGACCGGAGTGGGGCTTGGTTCGAGGTGGAAGGGGAGGCCATTGTGGCCCGTTGTTTCTGCCATGAGCTGGACCACCTGGATGGCCATGTCTTTACAGAGCTCACAGAGCGGCTCTATACTCAGAAAGAGCTGGATGAGATGTATAAGGAGGAGGACTAAGCGTGCGTATCCTCTTTATGGGTACCCCTGATTTTGCAGTGGTCTCTCTGACTGCCCTCCTGGAGGCTGGCCATCAGGTCTGTGGTGTCTTTACCCAGCCAGACAAGCCTAAAAATCGCGGGATGAAGCTCCAGGCAAGCCCTGTAAAGGAGTTTTCCATTTCGCATAACATCCCAGTATTTCAGCCAGTGAAAATGAAGGATGGGGAGGCTATTGGCTATATTCAGGACTTGGACCCTGAGCTCATCGTGGTAGCGGCCTATGGCCGTATTCTGCCAACGGATATCCTGGACTATCCCCCCCTTGGCTGTATCAATGTCCACTCCTCTCTGCTGCCAAAATACCGGGGGGCTGCCCCCATTAACTGGGCCATCCTCAATGGAGAGAAGATAACGGGTGTCACCATCATGCACATGGCAGAAGAATTGGACGCTGGTGACATCATTCTTCAGAGAGAGACACCCATCGCCCCTGATGAGACGGCACCGGAACTCTTTGAACGGTTGGCAAAATTGGGCGGAACGCTGTTGGTAGAGGCGGTAGATCTGTTGGCACGGGGAGAGGCTCCTCGTATACAGCAGGACGCAGAGAAATCCACCTATGCCCCCATGCTTAGTCGGGAACTCTCTCCCATGGATTGGTCCAAACATGCCCAGACCCTCCATAATCAGGTGCGTGGACTGTTACCCTGGCCCTGTGCCACAGCGGAATTTGGCGGCGTTAGGTGTAAAGTATTTTCCGCTGATATGATTGATGCTACAGCGAATTTAGGGCCGGGTACCATTGTGGAAGCCGGGAAGTCAGGTATTGTCATGGCCTGCGGTGGAGGAACGCTTTTGCGGGTGAGGGAGCTCCAGCCCGATGGGAAAAAGCGAATGGCAGCGGCGGATTTTCTCCGTGGCCATCCTCTAATGACAGGTGAAAAACTGTAATGTAAAAGAGTAGGAAGAGGAGTGATCCTATGGCCGGTAATGCCCGGGAGGTTGCGCTGCTCACCCTGTCGGCTTGTGACCGACAAGGTGCCTGGTCGGACCTTTCACTGAAAAAGAATATCCGGGCTGCCGGCCTGGACAATCGGGACGCCGCGCTGGCAACCCGCCTTTGCTTTGGTGTGCTTCAAAATCGACTGCTGCTGGACTTCTATATCAGTAAATTTTCTACGGTGAAGCCAGATCGGATGGAGAACAAAGTCCTTAACGCTTTGCGGCTGGGCGTCTATCAGATGGCCTTCCTTACTCGGGTGCCTGCAAGCGCCGCCGTCAATGAATCAGTGGGTTTGGTGAAGCGGTATAGTAAAAACCCCAGAAGTCCGGGGCTGGTCAACGGCATTCTCCGGTCCGTGGCACGAAACATCGACCGATTGCCCACCATCCCGGATGAGGACCCGATTTCCTATCTCTCTATGCGCTACAGCCACCCGGCGTGGCTGGTGAGGACCTTTTGGGAGACCCTTGGGCCGGTGGAAACGGAACAGCTTCTGACTCTGAATAACGGGGAGCCGCCCACAGTGGCCCAGATTAACCCGCTTCGGGGGAGCATGGAGGAGATATTGACCTCTCTGCGTGCTGATGGGGCAGAGGTGGAGCCCCATCCCTGGCTCCCGGATTGTGTTACCCTCACCGGGGGCGGTGATCTTGAAAATCTCACTGCCTTTCAGGAGGGGAGGATCTATATCCAGGACGCTGGGGCACGTCTGGCCGTATTGGCGGCGGAGCCCAAACCCGGTATGACCATACTGGATGCATGCGCTGCCCCTGGCGGTAAATCCTTTGCTGCCGCCATTGAAATGGAAAACCAAGGGAAACTGGTCTCCTGTGATATCCATGCACATAAAAAGGCCCTGATCGATTCCGGCGCTCGACGGCTGGGCCTTACCTGCATCACCCCAGCCGTGCAAGATGGCAAAGTCCGCCGGGCTGAGTGGGAGAAATCCTTTGATCTGGCAATGGCGGATGTCCCTTGCTCTGGATTGGGCATCATCCGAAAAAAGCCAGACATTCGCTACAAAGACCCGGTGCCTTTGGCTGGGTTACCTGCGGTGCAGTCGGCCATTTTATCCAATGTTTCCGCTTATGTAAAGCCTGGGGGAGTTTTGCTGTACTGTACCTGCACCTTACAAACTTCAGAAAACGAGGATGTGGTGAATGCCTTTCTTTCCGCCAATCCGGAATATGCGTTGGAGGGCTTTACCCTCCCTGGACCGGTGGGAGAGGTGCCGGATGGCATGGTCACCTTGTGGCCCCAGCGCCACGGAACCGATGGTTTTTTCTTTGCCAAGCTGAGGAGGCGGCCTGATAGTGCCATCGGCTATGGAAAGACTCTCTCATCGGACAGGATGGCACAGACTGTTCAAGAAAATGGACAGATATTGTCGGAAAAGTCCGGTGGAGGAGTATGACATGATTGACATCAAATCAATGACCTCGGAAGAACTGGGTGCTTTGCTTAAGGAGCAGGGGGAGCCCAGGTTTCGGGGCAAACAGATTTTTACTTGGCTCCATCGAGGAGCGATTTCCTTCCACGAGATGACCAATCTGCCTAAGGCGTTGCGGGAGCGTCTGGACAGCCAGTGTGTCATCACCCATCCGGAGGTGGTCCGAAAGCAGATCTCAGCTCAGGATGGGACCATCAAATACCTTTGGCGGCTTCTGGATGGAAATTGCATCGAAACGGTTTTGATGCGTTACCACCATGGGAATACTGTATGCATCTCCTCTCAGGTGGGGTGTCGCATGGGCTGTGCTTTCTGTGCTTCCACACTAGGTGGCAAGGTTAGAGACTTAACACCTTCAGAGATGATAGATCAGGTTCTCTTTACTCAGATCGATGCTGGTGTGCCCATTTCCAATATTGTCCTTATGGGGATTGGCGAACCACTGGACAACTTTGATACAGTACTGCGCTTTTTGGAGCTAGTAAACCATCAGGATGGGCTCAACATCGGTATGCGGCACATTTCTCTTTCTACCTGTGGCCTTACGGATAAAATTGACAAACTTGCGGAGCATCGGTTACAATTAACTCTATCAGTTTCTCTGCATGCGCCGGATGATGAGACAAGGAGCAAAATCATGCCGGTGAACCGGGGGATCGGAGTAAAAAAGCTTTTCGACACTTGCCGGCGTTATTTCGAGACGACAGGTCGGCGTATCTCTTATGAGTACGCCATGATCGATGGGGTCAATGACAGTGACGCTCAGGCTGACCTTTTGGCCAGCCATCTCAAAGGAACACCGGGACACGTGAACCTAATTCCTCTCAACGAGGTAAGGGAGAGCCCACTGAAGCCCAGCCGCCGGGTGCTGGAATTTCAGCAGCGTTTGGAAAGACAGGGTGTCACCGTGACGGTGCGGCGGAAGTTGGGAAGTGACATCGATGCTTCCTGCGGACAACTGCGGCGAAAAGCTATGGGCATGGCATCTGAGCCGTCGGCGGACAATGTTCGGCCGAATGGCCGAAAGGACTGATTCAACATGAATATATGGGGCATCACCGATGTGGGAGTGGTTCGGAAGCAAAATCAGGACAACTACCACATTGAGCTCCTGGCAGAGGATATGGCGCTTGGTATCGTCTGTGATGGCATGGGTGGAGCCAAGGCGGGCAATGTCGCCAGCCAGTTGGCGGTAGAAACCTTTTTGGATACGGCCAATGCCCAGCCGCCGGAGCAATGGCGGAATGAGCCGGAAGCACTTCTACACTTCGCGGCAGAACAGGCCAACGGCGCCGTTCATTTCCGTGCGAGTGTCGACGCTGACTGCCGGGGTATGGGAACTACCATGGTGGTAGCACTGGCCATCGGCAATCAGGCCTACATCCTGAATATCGGTGACAGCCGATGCTACCTGGTGCGGCCGGAGGGTATTTCTCGGGTGACGCGGGACCACTCTGTGGTGGAGGACCTGGTGGCCCGGGGGCAGATTACCCCAGAGCAGGCCAGGCAACACCCGCAGAAAAACCTAATTACCCGGGCTTTGGGAGCGGAATCCCAGCTCCGGGCTGATCTCTTCCGCCAGTCCGTGGAGCCGGGCGACGCCTTGCTCCTCTGTTCTGACGGTTTGAGCAACGTGGTCTCGGATCAGGAACTCCTCTATGAGGTCCTCCACGGCGGCCCTGCGGAGGACTGCTGTCGGAGACTGCTGGACATTGCGTTGTCCAGAGGCGCACCGGACAATGTGACCGCGGTCCTGCTTCAGATGTAACAAGGAGGATACCCCCATTATGGATCAATACATAGGGAAATTGCTGGACAACCGATATGAGATCCTGGAGCGGATCGGTACCGGTGGCATGGCGGTGGTGTTCAAGGGACGGGACCACCGACTCAACCGGCTGGTGGCAATCAAGATCCTCAAGGACGATTTGGCCAAGGATGCCGAGTTCCGACGCCGGTTCCACGACGAATCTCAGGCAGTGGCCATGCTCTCCCACCCCAATATCATGGCGGTATACGATGTAAGCCGCTCTGAGCAGGTGGAGTATATTGTCATGGAGCTCATCGACGGCATTACCCTCAAGCAGTATATGCAGCGCAAGGGAGGCCCTCTGAGTTGGAAGGAATCCCTCCATTTTATAACCCAGATTATGAAGGCACTCTCCCACGCCCACGGTCGGGGTATCATCCATCGGGATATCAAACCCCAGAACATTATGGTCCTGCGAGATGGCAGCATCAAGGTCACCGATTTTGGCATTGCCCGCTTGGCCTCTGCGGCTCAGAGCACCTTGACCCAGGAGGCTCTGGGTTCTGTCCACTATATCTCTCCTGAGCAGGCCAGAGGCAGCCGTATTGACGGCCGCAGCGACATTTACTCCGCCGGCGTGGTGCTTTACGAGATGCTCACCGGTCGTCTGCCCTTCGAGGGGGACACACCGGTGTCGGTAGCCATTCAACACATCAACTCCATTCCTCTTCCGCCCCGGGAGCTCAATCCAGATATTCCAGAGGCTCTGGAAGCCATCACGATGAAGGCCATGGCGCCTAAGGTGGAAAATCGCTACCGCAGCGCCGACGACATGCTATACGATCTGGAGGAGTTCCGAAAGGACCCCAATATTGACTTAGAATACGATCCAACCAAACTTTTTGCTACGCCCGATGTGGCCGACGAGCCCACCCAGGTCATTGGTACAGGGGTGCGCCGGCGAAGCGCACAGGGAGACACCGGCTCGGTGCGCCGCCGAAATCGGGAGGAGTCCGATTACGAGACACGTGTAACCCCCATGGAGCGTTCCCGAAAACGGCAGAGAAGCAGCATGTCGGTGCCTCTAGCTGTAGCCTCTATCCTGGTCTTTATCATTGGAATCGGAGTATTGCTCTGGGTGGTCTTCTTCAGTAACAGCTTCGAGTCCGATAGCCGTCATACCGTACCAAATCTTTACGGCATGACAGTAGAGGAAGCTATGTCCGACCCCAAGGTGGAGGGTATTTTTGAGATATTAGAAGGGGGGTCCGTGTCCAGCAGTCTGCCAGTGGGGCAGATTGTCTCCCAGGATCCGGCAGCCAAGCAACAGGTCACTGGAGAGAACCTTACGATCACCGTGACCACCAGCGCTGGTGAGGAGCCCATCTACATGCCTGACCTTGTAAACAAGGACTATCTGGAGGCGCAGCAGACTTTGCTGGATCTTGGCATCCCCAAGGCCAACGTTACTATGACCTGGGAGTATTCCGATGAGACCACAAAGAATAATGTGACCAGGACCGTCCCTCTGGCGGACAGCGCGCTCCAACCAGACACCATGGTAGAGATCTTTGTCAGCCAAGGCCCAGAGGTGGCCCAGCGGACCATGCTTTTCGTAGAGGGTATGACGCTCTCCGCCGCCAAGGATCTTCTGGAGGGCGAGAAGGGTCTGGGGCTGGTGGTAAAAGTCGTCTATACGGACAGCGATGAACCCGAAGATACCGTGCTCCTCCAGAGCATCCCTGCCGGCACTCAGGTGGACGAGGGGACTACGGTAACACTCCAGGTGAGCAATGGCTCCGGCAGTGTGTCCGAGGAGGTGCCTGGTATTGAGAGCCCGGCACCGGAGGACCCCACACCCACGCCCTCGCCGTCTCCCAGCATTGATCCAGACGTGAAGACAATCCAGTACTCTGTGACCCTGCCTGACGGCGATCCAAACGATATCGTCAAAGTAGAGGTTCGTGGTTCCGGATACGATCAGAGCAGAGAGGTTTCGCTCCTGGTCCGTGAAGTTGTCTTCAATATCACTGGCAAGGGAAAGCAGAAGTTTGACATTTATTTTGACGGAGAGCGGGGCTATAGCATTGAGGTCAACTTTGATACTGGGGAAGTGAAGCTAGGATGACGGAAGGGATCGGTATGATCCGCAAGGCCCTCAGCGGCTTCTATTATGTAGATGATGGGAGCGGGGAGCTGGTGTCCTGCCGGGCCCGTGGCAAGTTCCGGCATAAGAAAATCACGCCCCTGGTAGGCGATCGTGTGAAGTTTACCCGCCTCTCCGATGGCTCTGGAGCCCTGGATGAAATCCTACCTCGTAAAAATCAGTTTCAGCGTCCCGCTGTGGCCAATATCGACCAGTTGGTCATCATTGTCTCTGGTGCGATTCCAGTCACTGAGCCCTTCCTCATAGATCGGGTAGCCGCAATCGCTGATAGCAAGGAGCACTGTGATTGTCTCATCTGTATCAATAAATGTGATCTGGAGCCCGGGGATGAGCTCTACAAAATCTATACTGCTGCCGGTTTCCCCACTATACGGGTCAGTGCTACAACAGGAGAAGGGATCGATACCCTTAGAGCGGCAATATCTGAAAAGGTATCTGCCTTTACAGGAAATTCCGGCGTGGGAAAGTCGAGCATCCTCAATGCGCTGTCGCCTAGCTTTCATCTCCAGGTTGGTGAGGTGAGCGAAAAGCTGGGACGGGGACGCCACACCACCCGCCATGTGGAGCTCTACCGATTGGAGACCGATGCCGTGGTGGCCGATACCCCCGGCTTTTCCTCCTTTGATACAGAGCGTATGGAGCTGCTGAGAAAAGAGGAGTTGGAGCTCGCTTTTCGCGAGTTCCGTCCCTACCTTGGTGCGTGCCAATTTGTGGGGTGCTCACATGTAAAGGAAAAGGGCTGTGCAATTCTTGCTGCTCTGAGAGAAGGAAAGATTATGCCCAGTCGGCATGCCAGCTATATCCGCCTGTGGGAGCAGGTCAAAGACCTGCGTGAATGGGAGTTGGAAAAGCACAGAAAAGGCTAAGGCACACATTGCGCCTCCTTTTGCGTATACTGGTAACAGCAATGCCAGTCTGCGTGGAAGGAGGCGTTTTTTATGAAGATCGTAGTGGTCCGCTCCCCAAAATATCTGCGGGGCGTGCTGAAGGCCCTCTTCGGCCTGCGCTGAAAAAATGGAATAGCTTGGAATCCTTGTACATATGCTCCCTGTAGAAACGCTACAAGGAGAGGAACGCTATGGAGCTGGAACTGAAGACCACCCAACTCAACTGCTACGATACCGTTTTGGATACCACGCTCTTTCAGGAGGAGACTCTGGAGAGCATCGTCCCAGACGCCTGTCCGGATATCCTGCGCATCGTGGACATGGAGGCGGCGGTGTGTCTGGGCACCAAGGAGGCCCAGGAGGGCAAAGCGGAGGTGACCGGAACAGCCCGGTGTGCCGTTCTCTATGAGGCGGAGAGCGGTGAAGGGGTGCGGCGGATTACCGTCAATATCCCCTTCACCTGTACCGCCGAGGTGCCAGGGCTTACTCGACAGTGTCGGCTGTTGACGGAGCCACGGGTCATGTGGGCGGATGCTCGGAGCCTTAACCCCAGAAAGGTACTGGTAAGGGTAAGCTTGGCCATCGGCGTCCAGGCATTTGCCTCTCAGAGCGCCAGCTTCTGTGACAGAGTGGATGGCCAGGATCAAAATGGGATACAAACACTGGAAGAGCCTCAGACCGCTTGTTTTATCATTGGTGTAGAGGAAAAATCCTTCACATTTTCGGACGACCTGAGCCTGTCAGCCACCCGGCCTCCGGCAGCGGAGATCCTGAAAAGTCGGGTAGATTTGGTATGTGGGGAATCCAAGCTCATTGGTAACAAGCTCATCTTCAAAGGGGAAGCGGGACTAAGGCTGGTGTACCGGGAACCGGGAGGCGGACTGTGTAGTGCCGATTTTACCCTGCCGTTCTCACAAATCATGGAGGTGAGCGGCGTAGGGGAGGAGGCAGACTGTGCTCTGTCGGTGGTCCTTACCGGAATTGACTGTACTTTGGATGGTGACGAGGGACGGATGATGTCAGTGGCGCTGGGTATGCTGGCTCAGGCCGTGGTCCGGGAGGAGCGGCAGGTGACACTCCTCTCTGACATCTACAGTACATCCTATGACCTGACAGTCCAGCGCCGGAATTATACCCTGGATCGTTTGCTGGAACACGGAGAGCGGAGAATTACCACGCGGGAGCTCCTGGAGACTACATCTCCGGTCCGTGAGGTGTGCGATGTCCATATTCATGTTGGCCTGGTGGAAGCGGAACGGGATGGTGACCAGGGGCGGTTGAAGGCGGAGCTCTCTGCTACGGTGGTCTATCTCTCAGAAGAGGGCATCTTGGAGTCGATTACCCGAACCATTTCCGCTATGTGTCCGGTGGAGTTTCCGGCAGGTGCCACATGCAGCTGCCACTGTGCCTGTTCCGGAGAGGGGGCAGCGGCTCCTGCCGGCGGCGGTGTGGAGCTGCGGTGTCCTTTGGAGTTCCGTTATCTGTTCCTACTGCCCCGTCAAACTGCTGGCGTATCCCAGGTCCGGCTGGAGGAGGATGCTCCTCGGGATCTTGCCGCTCGGCCCTCAATCGTACTCCGGGCGGTGGAGGAGGGAGAGCGGCTCTGGGACATCGCGAAGGCCTATGGAACCACCATGGAGGACATCGTCCAAGCCAACAGCCTGGGGGAGGAAGCTCCCGTGGCGGGGCGTGTCCTGCTCATCCCCAAGAAGCGGTAAAAGGAGGCATCTCCATTGGAAGATCGTAACATCTATGAGGACATTGCACGGCGTACGGAGGGCGATATCTACATCGGCGTGGTGGGTCCGGTGCGGACGGGTAAGTCCACCTTTATCAAACGGTTTATGGAGACATTGGTACTGCCGAACATCGAGAATGTCTATCGCAAGGAACGGGCCCGGGATGAACTACCGCAGAGCGGTTCCGGACGTACCGTAATGACGGCCGAGCCTAAATTTGTCCCGGAGGAGGCGGTGGAGCTTACGATGGAGGGCGGCACCCGTATGTCGGTGCGTCTTGTAGATTGTGTAGGCTATATGGTGCCAGGCGCTGTAGGTCAGACTGAGGATGATCAACCTCGGATGGTGACCACGCCTTGGTTCGACCACCCTATTCCCATGACG
Organism: Candidatus Intestinimonas merdavium; assembly: GCA_019115785.1. GTDB lineage: Bacteria > Bacillota > Clostridia > Oscillospirales > Oscillospiraceae > Intestinimonas > Intestinimonas merdavium. The sequence goes on from DXCX01000027.1 coordinate 55,447, forward strand.
GAGGCAGCAGAGATCGGTACCCGAAAGGTGATTTCCGAACATGCAACCATTGCTGTGGTGGTCACCACAGATGGCAGTGTCACCGACATTCAAAGGGAAGACTACCTGGAGGCGGAGGAGCGGGTCATTACAGAACTCAAAGAGTTGGGGAAACCCTTTCTGGTCCTTCTCAATTCCGCCTTTCCAAATTCGGAGCGAGCAAGGGCAATACGAAATGATATTGCCGGAAGATACGATGTAACCTGCATGGCGGTAAACTGTCTGGAGCTGAGCCAGGTCGACGTGACAGACATCATTCGGGCAGTTCTCTTTGAATTTCCGCTTCGGGAACTAGATCTGAACCTCCCGGCCTGGGTGGATGCGCTTCCGGGGGACCACCCGATTAAAAGTGGTCTTTACACCGCCATTCGGGAACAGGCCAGTGGGCTCCGACGCATCCGGGATGTGGACGGCGTAATTTCTGCCATCGGCAGCAGCGAAGGGGTCAGCAGAGCTCAGGTTACATCTGTGGAGCTGGGTACTGGTTTGGCTGCCGCCGATTTGGAGCTGCCCCGGAGCCTTTTCTACGAGACGCTTTCCGCCCAGTCCGGCTTCTCCATTCAGGATGATGGAGACCTTATGGGCCTACTTACCCAGCTCTCTGAGGTGAAGCGCTCTTATGACAAAGTGGCCGACGCCCTTCGTGAGGTAAAGGAGACAGGGTATGGCATCGTGGTGCCCACCACCGACGAGCTGAAGCTGGAAGAGCCTGAGATTGTCCGGCAGGGTGGGAGATATGGGGTCCGCCTCAAGGCCTCTGCCCCCTCGATCCATATGATCCGCGCCGACATAGAGACGGAAGTCTCTCCCATCGTGGGCAACGAAAAGCAGTCAGAGGAGATGGTCCACTATCTGCTTCAAGAGTTTGAGGGGGATACCAAGGCCATCTGGCAATCCAATATCTTTGGACGCTCCTTCCATGAATTGGTCAGTGAGGATCTGAATACCAAGCTCAAACGGATGCCGGAGGATGCCAGAAGCAAGCTTCAGGAGACCCTACAGCGCATCATTAACGAGGGCTCCGGTGGGCTCATCTGTATCATTCTGTAAAAAATGCCGCGGACCTACTCCATTTTTGGAGTCGGTCCGCGGCACTTCTTGTCTGCGCGGCTATATCCTTTCCTGCACCACAGAGACGGTATCAAAGCCCAGATCCATCATGAGGGCGACAGCTTCCATGGTAATACGTTCGCCGCTGACGGCAATGGGGATAGCCGGGGGACAGGACACTGCCGCGCCGGCGCAGACTCGGCCGGCCGCCACCGCCACCGGCACCTCCTCCCAGGGGGAGAGCATGGCTGTTCTGGGAGAGAGCACCCGCTCACCGGGTGTGGGCAGAGCTGTGGGGGAACGCCGGGGTCTGGGATGAAAGCCGACAAAAGCCGTTTCCACCCGATGGAAATCGGACTCAGACGCATCCGCGGCATACATAAGTACCACCTCATCCGGGTCAGAATACTCCGGCTCCACACCATTTTGTCGTAATAGGGTAGCCAGTTCATACCCGGAACAGCCCGCTGCCCAGCCATCTATTACCAGCTTCAAGGGCTCTCCGAAGCGCACTGGTACCCCTTTGGCCACGAGTCTCTCTTTTAGTTCGTCCAGCCGACGGACCACTCGCTCCAGACGTTGGGTGTAGCAGTGAACTAGATGGTGGTTACAGGCATCCAGGGACTGGAGAATGAGATAGGAGGGACTGGAGGAGCCGAAGAGGGCCAATGCCTGCCGGGCCTCATGCTCATAGGACGCCATAGCAGAGGAGGAGACATGGAGATAAGCGCCGCCAGTAAGCACAGGCAAGGTCTTGTGGGCAGAGTCACAGCACAGGTCGGCACCCAGGTCCATGGGATGGCGTGAGGGAGACAGAAAGCGGAGATAGGCTCCATGGGCGTTGTCAACCAGGAGAGGAACCCCGTGCCGATGACAAACGTCAGCAAGAGCGCCAATGTCCAGCATGCCGCCCAGATAGTCGGGAGAGGTAACATATACCGCCAAAGGAGACGCATCCTGATCAGCGAGCACACGCTCCAATCCGGCGGGGGAGAGGGGACAGGCACACAGAGAGCTTTCCCCCTCAGGGAGAAGCCAATGTGGCTCCAGATCCAGAAGGGCACAGGCATGGAGGAAGGCCTTATGGGCGTTGCGGCCAGCCAGCACCGTTCGGGAAGTGGCAGATACCCGGTGGAGCATGGCCAGATAGAGCATGGCTTTCACACACTGGGAGGAGCCGCCGGCACTGTAGAAGGTGTGGCGTGTGCCAAAGAGGGTGGAGGCATTGTTCTCGCTTTCCAGAATGATGCCCTTTGGGTGAGAGAGATCGTCGGCACCCTCTACCTCTGTGATGTCCAGCGCCTCACAGCCCAGGGGCCCAGCTCCCTTATGACCAGGCATATGAAGCCGGGCATTGCCGGCATCAGCGTAGCCCCTGACAAAGTCGCAGATGGGGGTATTCATGCCTGCCGCTCCTGGCTTTGGGCTACCTGTAACATGATAGCACACTCCATCCGCTTTTTGAAGAGCTCGCAGCCGTAGGGATAGATGCCCCGGATACTGCCAGAGGCGTGGTAGCTGTTGGCGGCGCAGCCTCCAGAGCAGTAGAGTCTGGCCCAGCAGTCGGCGCACTCCGGACGGGCATATGCGTTACAGCTGCGGAACTCGTCCTGAATGGCAATGTTGGTCACCCCATCCCAGATGTTGCCCATGGAATATTTGGGATCTCCCACAAACTGGTGGCAGGGAAAGAGCTCTCCCCAGGGAGTGACCGCCATGTATTCGGTGCCGCTGCCGCATCCAGAAATACGTTTGTAGATACAGGGACCGTGCTTGAGGTCCAGGATATAGTGATAGAAGGTGAAGGGGCGTCCCTCCCGCTGACGGCGCAGCATCTCCTGGGCCAGATTCTCATACTGCTCAAAAAGTACAGGCAGATCATCCTGCGTGAGCGCGCAGGGATCATCAGGCGCGCACACCACTGGTTCCATGCTCAATTCAGTGAAACCCAAGTCAGCCATATGGAGGATGTCACTGAGAAAGTCCGTGTTGTAGTGGGTATAGGTACCCCGGATGTAGTAGCTCTTATTGCCTCGCCGCTCCACAAAATGCTGAAACTTGGGTACAATGGTGTCGTAGCTGCCGTTGCCAGCATAGTCCTTCCGAAAACGGTCATGGACCTCCTTCCTGCCATCCAGGGAGAGGACCACATTGTGCATCTCCTGATTGCAGAAGTCGATAACCTCGTCGTTTAGCAGCACACCATTGGTGGTAAGGGTAAAGCGAAAATTCTTGTTATGAATGGGTTCCAGACTCCGAGCATAGGCCACCAGATCCTTCACCACCTGCCAGTTCATCAGGGGCTCGCCGCCAAAAAAATCCACCTCCAGATTCCGGCGGGTACCAGAATGGGCGACAAGGAAGTCCAGCGCCTGCTTGCCCACATCGAAGGACATGAGGGCCCGTTCTCCCTGGTACTTGCCCTGACTGGCAAAACAGTAGGAGCAGCTCAGATTACAGGTATGAGCCACATGAAGACACAGGGCCTTGATGACGTTGGAGTGGTTTTTGTAGTCAGCCGCCATTGGGGCATAGGTGTCGGGGGTAAAAAGCTTGTGGTCAGCTTCCAGGGCGGCCACATCGTCGATGCAGGCTTGGACGTCCTCTTTGGTGACATCCGGGCGGTCTGGGTAATTGGCCAGAATACGCTGACAGATCTCCTCAGGGGAGTGGTCGGGATAAAGGGCAATGATGTCATATGCCACCTCGTCCACCAGATGGACCGAGCCGCTGCAAGTGTCCAGGACGATATGATATCCGTCCAGTTTGTATTGATGTACCATAAATCTTGATTCCTCCACGGGATGATCTCATCTTTGAATAGAGCCTCAACTGGCCCATAGAAAAAAAGTGCCGCCTCACTGCAAGGCGGCACTCAGGGTTCGACGTCTGCTTACTGCTCGTTGTTCTCGCAGGGCTGGTTGGCCACGCCGCAGCTGGTCTTGCAGGCGGACTGGCAGGAAGTCTGGCACTCGCCGCAGCCGCCGGTGGTCACGCTCTTGCAGAGGTCACGGGTTTCGATGGTCTTGATTCTATCCATGGTCCAAGTCTCCATTCATTTCATTCTGTTCTGCGCAAAGCACAGTTTTTCCTCTATACAGATTAAAACAAGAATGGCCGATTGTCAAGAGGGAAACGCCCCTCAATCGGTAAAGGCGAAGGAGCGGAGAGCCGCAGCATCGGTAAGGTAGAGAGCACGATAGCTGGTCTTGAGCCATCCGCGCCGGGTGAATTCTCCCAACACCCTACTTACTGTTACCCGGCTCACCCCTACTGCGGCGCCGATTTCCTCATGGGTACAGCGCAGAGCTCCGTTAGACTCCGGTGGAATGGTGAGAAGGTATCGGGCCACTCGCTGATCCGCTGGATGGAAGGACATTCCATCCACATGGTCAGAAAGAAGACGAATGGTCCGTGCCAGGTATTGAAGCATGGGGATGGCCAGCTCCGGGTGAGCCCGGAGAACGCCGTCCAGCCGCTCACGGTCTACGGAAACCACCTGGCACTCTGTCACCGCTACAGCTGAAGACACCCGGGGGCAACCATCAAAAAAGGCGGCCTCACCCATCAAATCTCCCGCTCGGTGGGTAGTAAGCACCCGCTCGTCTCCTGTCTCTGAGCTGATATAGCTCCGTGCGCTGCCAGAGAGAAGGTAATAAAAAGTATCAGCCTCTGTACCTTGGAGGTAGATGAGTTGACCCGGCGTGTAGGTCTTAGACGCCTGCCCCTGTGCCAGAGGCGCCCAGGGCGTATTTTCCTGCCGCTCTGCCATAGGATGTCCCGCCTTTCTGTCTTTTGAGGCATTGTATCATGCTTTACATTCTTTCTGCAAGCCCTCTGCCATAATAAAGCCAATCAAACAAACAGGAGGGACTAAGTATGGGTATGACCATGACCCAGAAGATCCTGGCAAAGCACGCGGGGTTGACGTCTGTGGAAACCGGGCAGCTCATCGAGGCAAAGCTGGACCTGGTGCTCGGCAATGATATCACCACCCCAGTTGCCATTACTGAATTTGACAAGGCAGGACTCACACAGGTCTTTGACAAGGATAAAATTGCCATCGTCCTGGACCACTCCGCCCCCTGCAAGGACATCAAGTCCGCCCAGCTCTGTGCGCAGGCCAGAGCCTTTGCGGAGCGATTTGACATCACTCATTTTTATGATGTTGGTCAGATGGGGGTGGAACACGCCCTCATCCCGGAAAAGGGTCTGGCTGCCCCCGGCGAGGCCATCATCGGCGCCGATTCTCACACCTGTACCTATGGCGCCCTGGGCGCTTTCTCCACTGGCGTAGGCTCCACCGATATGGCCGCCGGTATGGCCACCGGTCTTGCATGGTTCAAGGTTCCATCTGCCATCAAGGTGACCATCACCGGCAAGTTTGCCCCCTATGTGAGCGGTAAGGATGTGGTCCTTCACCTCATTGGTCAGATCGGTGTGGACGGCGCCCTTTACAAGTCCCTGGAGTTTGCTGGAGAGGGCGTGGCCCAGCTTACCATGGATGATCGCTTTACCATCGCCAACATGGCCATCGAGGCCGGTGCCAAGAACGGTATCTTCCCGGTGGACGATCTGACCAGAGCCTACCTCAAGGGCCGCGTGGACCGCCCCTGGGAGGCAGTGGAGCCCGATCCTGATGCCGTCTATGATCAAGAGGTGGTTATAGACCTCTCCACCCTGCGCCCCACTGTAGCTCTGCCCCACCTACCTTCCAACACCCGGACTGTGGATGAGGTGGCGGGCATGCCCATTCAACAGGTTGTCATCGGATCTTGCACCAATGGCCGGCTCAAGGACTTGCAGGAGGCCGCTGATATTCTCAAGGGCAGAAGGGTGCACAAGGGTGTGCGGTGTATTGTTCTGCCTGCCACCCAGCAGATCATGATGGACGCCATGGCCCAGGGTCTTATCCAGACTTTCATCGAGGCTGGCTGCGCCGTCTCCACCCCTACATGCGGCCCCTGCCTGGGAGGACACATGGGTGTGCTGTCCAATGGAGAACGGGCGGTATCTACCACCAACCGTAACTTTGTGGGCCGTATGGGGCCCACCGACTCCGAGATTATTTTGGCTAGCCCCGCTGTGGCGGCGGCCTCCGCCGTGGCCGGCTGCATTGCCGACCCGGCAAAGTTGTAAGGGAGGAGCAAGGCAATGAAGATCTATAAATATGGCGATAATGTGGATACTGACGTCATCATTCCCGCCCGTCATCTGAACAACCCCGACCCCAAGGCCCTGGCCTCCCATTGTATGGAGGACATCGACGAGAAATTTGCCTCCACTGTGGAACCAGGAGATATTGTGGTGGCTGGTGCCAATTTTGGCTGCGGTTCCTCCCGAGAGCATGCCCCTCTGGCTTTAAAATCCTGTGGTGTGAAGTGTGTCATTGCCAAGAGCTTCGCTCGTATCTTTTACCGTAACTCCATCAACATTGGTTTTCCCATCTTGGAATGTTCCGATGCCGCTGAGGCCATTCAGCCTGGTGACACTGTTACAGTAGACTTTAAGACTGGCATCATCTCCGATGAGACGCAGGGAAAAACATTTCAGGCTGCACCCTTCCCGGCCTTTGTGGATGGTATCATCGAGGCAGGCGGCCTCCTTAATTCCTTGAAGATGAGAGGTGTGGCGAAATGAATTACAAGATCGCACTGATCAGGGGCGATGGGATTGGTCCCGAGGTAGTAAATGAGGCCGTAGGAGTTATGGAGGCCGTAGGTAAAAAATTCGGCCATACCTTTACGTTCGTGGATGTACTCCTGGGCGGCTGCGCCACTGATGCTGTAGGGAAGAGCTACCCCGATGGCACTGCTGAGAAATGTAAATCCTGTGATGCCGTGCTGCTGGGTGCGGTGGGAGGCCCGAAGTGGGGATCTGACAAGCCTGCCGAACAGCGGCCTGAGACCGCGCTGTTGGCCATCCGAAAGGATCTGGGTCTCTATGCAAACCTTCGTCCCGCTGCCCTTCGTCCGGCTATGCTCGATGCCTGCCCACTGAAAAAAGAGACGGCTGAGAAGGGCATTGACCTCATGATGGTTCGGGAACTCACTGGTGGCATCTACTTCGGGAAGCGTGATAAATATCAGACTGAGGACCGCGGGATAGAGTGTACCGATCTCATGGCCTACTCTGAGAAGGAAATTGAACGCATTGGCCGCCGCGCCTTTGAGCTGGCCCGGCTCCGCCGAAAAAAGGTCTCAAGTGTGGACAAGGCAAATGTACTAGAGACAAGCCGTTTGTGGCGGAGTGTCATGCACCGGCTGGCAGAGGAATATTCCGATGTTCAGTACGAAGATGTCCTGGTGGACAACTGCGCCATGCAGTTGGTGCGTGACCCGGGCCAGTTCGACGTAGTGGTCACTGAGAATATGTTTGGCGATATTCTCTCAGATGAGGCCTCGATGGTCACCGGCTCTATCGGCTTGCTGCCCTCTGCCTCGATCGGCGATACAGCTCCCGGCCTCTATGAGCCTATCCACGGCTCTGCCCCTGACATTGCCGGACAGGACAAGGCCAACCCCATTGCCACCATACTGTCAGTTGCCATGATGTTCCGCTACTCCTTTCAGCGAGCGGAAGAGGCCAATGCCATTGAGGCGGCAGTGGACGCAGTGTTGGCTGAGGGCTGGCGGACCCCTGACATCGCGGAGTCCGGCGTAAAAGCCATTGGTACCAAAGAAATGGGGAGGCTCATCCGGGAACACATTTAATGAAAATGGAGATATCCAGCGGCGGGACGTCATGTTTGACATCCCGCCGCTTTTTGCTGTGTGGGCAGTGGCGCTGGCTCAGGGTAAAATCCCTTGCATCCCGCCAAAATTTCTGCTAGAATTTTGAATAATACCAGAGAAGGGAAGTGGCTGCTGTGGTGCTCACCATCGATATTGACAATTCCACCACCAATGTGGGGCTTTTTGATCGGAGTGGGACCCTCCGCTTTCGCTCCGGGCTCACCACCAGCCGCAATCCTACGCGGGACCAGTGTGCTATCAGTTTAATGAACCTCTTTACCCTTTATCATGCCGACCTGAAGGAAGTTTCTGGAGCGGTGATCTCCAGTGTTGTGCCGTCAGTGACGGCCCACATGTCGGGGGCCGTGGAACTCCTCACAGGCAAGGCTCCCATGCTTATGGGACCGGGTATTAAAACGGGACTCAATATTAAATCTGATCTCCATAACCAACTTGGTTCTGATATCGTCGCTTGTTCTGTAGCGGCTATGGAGCAGTATCCCACCCCTATTATCATCATTGATATGGGTACAGCTGTCACCATGTCCTACCTGCATGACCGTACATACGAAGGCTGCATGATCTTTCCCGGGGTGTTGGTAGCTCTGGATGCCCTGTCCGAGCGGGCGGCAGCTCTGCCCCATATTTCTGTGGAGCCACCTGCCTTTATTTTTGGCCACAATACCGTAGACGCGATGCGCTCTGGCGTGGTCTATGGAAATGCCAGCATGATCGATGGTATGATTGCCCGCATCGAAGAGAATGGCCGTCCGGCCGCCACCGTAGTGGCCACTGGTGACAGTGCCCCAGAGATTCTCCATTTTTGTAAGCATTCTATTTTATATAACGCCGACCTTCTGCTCCAAGGCCTCTATCTCATTTATCGGAAAAATACAGAAGGGCGGCGGCGTATCTAAGGGCTTTCTTTGTACGGCGCCCCCAATCCGGACTCCGGATCGTGGGCGTCTTCTTATACCAGGGCCTTTTTTCCTGGTAGGCCTTGCAATTCCATAGCCGCCACTTTATAATGTTTCCAGTCAAGATGCAACAGGATTGGGAGGAGTCAGTTATGAAAGAACTCTCACAGATCGCGTCTGCCGTCCGCGCCTCTACCACATTGGCGATTGATGCTATGTTCAAACAGATGAAGGCCGATGGCATTAATGTGATTGGATTTGGTGCCGGAGAACCGGACTTCCACACCCCAGATAATATCAAAGAGGCTGGTTATGCCGCTATAAGGGACAATTTCACCTGCTACACTCCCACCGCCGGTATCCCCGAGTTGCGCAAGGCGGCCTGTGATCGCCTGAGGGAGGACTGTGGCCTAGAATATGTTCCAGCTCAGATCGTGATGGCCAGCGGTGCTAAACATGCCCTCTATGGTGCCCTCCATGCCCTGGTTGACCCCGGTGATGAGGTCATTATCCCGGCACCCTTCTGGGTGACCTATTTTGAGATGGTCCGCATGCTGGGTGCAGTGCCGGTCATCGTCACTGCGGAAGAGTCTGCAGGTTTTAAAATCACGCCTGAGCAGCTTGCCGCTGCTGTCACGCCTAAGACCAAGGCCGTCCTGCTCAACAATCCGTCCAATCCTACTGGTATGGTCTACAGCAGGGAAGAGCTACAGGCCCTGGCCGATGTCTGCGTGAATAAAGATCTCTATGTGGTCGCAGATGAGATCTATTACCGCCTTGTGTATGACGGAAGGCCCTTCACCAGTGTTGCTGCTCTGGGAAAGGATGTTAAGGAGCGTACTATCCTTATCAACGGAGTTTCCAAGTCCTACGCCATGACCGGCTGGCGGGTCGGCTACGCCGCTGCGCCGGAGCATATCGCCAAGGTCATGTCCAATTACCTCAGTCATTCTACTGGAGCTCCCTGCTCCATTGCCCAGAAAGCAGCCGCTGTGGCATTGGGTGGACCTCAGGAGACCGTAGAGGAGATGAGAAAAGCATTTGAGCAGCGCCGAAACCACCTGGTGGAGCGCATGAATTCCATTTCCCGGGTGAGTTGTCTTAAACCAGAAGGTGCCTTTTATGTGATGATGAATCTGCGGGAACTGATGAGCAGGACCATCCATGGAGTCACCATCCACGATGCTGATGATTTTGCCGACGCTTTTCTCAAATATGGTCTGGTGGCTACAGTGCCCTGCACTGGCTTTGGTGCGCCAGAGTTTGTACGCTGGTCCTATGCCACCTCTATGGAGAACATTGACGCTGGCCTGGATCGGCTGGAAAAATTCCTGGCAGAGTAAGTAGCACCACCCCCATTGTCTATTGTGTGGACACAAAGAAATCAGTAACTGGAGGTATGGCCAATGGGTCAGACAAATCGATATGAAAGCCCTCTTTCTTCCCGCTATGCCAGCGACGAGATGCTCCATCTCTTTTCGGCGGACAAGAAATTTACCACCTGGCGCCGTCTGTGGGTGGCCCTGGCCCGAGCTGAAATGGAACTGGGACTGCCGGTGACAGCGGAACAAGTGGCTGAGCTGGAGAGCCATATAGATGATATCAATTACGACGTGGCTGCCGCCGAGGAAAAGAAGCTCCGCCACGATGTCATGGCCCATGTCCACGCCTATGGTGCGCAGTGCCCCAAGGCTATGCCCATTATCCATCTGGGGGCCACCAGTTGCTATGTGGGAGATAACACCGATGTGATCCTCATGCGAGAGGGCCTCTGCTTGATTCGGGACAAGTTAGTCCGGGTCCTCCATACCTTGTCCGCCTTTTCCGACAAGTATAAATCCTTGCCTACACTTGGATTTACGCATTTTCAGCCAGCACAACTTGTGACAGTAGGGAAGAGAGCAGCACTGTGGATGAATGAGCTTCTCATGGATCTGGAGGAGGTGGAGTACCGTATCTCCACTCTGAAGCTCCTGGGTTCTAAGGGTACCACTGGTACCCAGGCCAGTTTCCTGGAGCTCTTTGACGGAGATCACAAGAAGGTCAAACTCCTAGAGGAGAAGATTGCAAAGGAAATGGGCTTTACAGCTGTTGTGCCAGTAAGTGGGCAGACCTATTCCAGAAAGATGGACGCCAATGTGCTGTCGACCCTTTCCGGAATCGTCCAATCGGCCAGCAAATTTGCCACCGACTTGCGGCTGCTGTGCCATCTGAAGGAGGTGGAGGAGCCCTTCGAGAAGAATCAGATTGGATCTTCTGCCATGCCATACAAGCGTAACCCCATGCGCTGTGAGCGGATTTGTTCTCTCGCCAGATACGTGATGGTAGACGCTCAAAATCCTGCGATCACTGCCGCGACCCAGTGGTTTGAACGTACTCTGGATGATTCCGCCAATAAGCGCATCTCCATTCCCGAAGCTTTCTTAGCTGTGGATGCCATTCTTAATATTTACGAAAATGTTTGTGCCGGACTGGTGGTCCATGAGAAGGTTATCTACAGGCATATCATGGAGGAACTGCCCTTCATGGCCAGTGAGAATATCATGATGGACGCGGTAAAGAGGGGGGGGGACCGTCAGCAGCTCCACGAGCGCATTCGAGTCCTTTCCCAAGAGGCCGGAAGAAATGTAAAAGATCTTGGCCTTACTAATAATTTAATTGATCTGATCGCCGCTGACCCTCTTTTCGGCATGAGTCTGGAGGAACTTACCGCTCACTTGGAGCCAGAACGTTATATTGGCCGCTGCCCGGAACAGGTGACCGAGTTCCTGGGACAGGAGATTGCCCCCGTGCTAGCTAGGTATCCGGAGGCCCTTCAAGGCAGTGATGTGGAGCTGAAGGTATAAAAGAAAGGGGAATATTCTTATGGCTAACGCAGTGCGTCGAATTGGGGTTTTTACCAGTGGTGGCGATGCCCCAGGAATGAATGCCGTGATCCGTTCTGTGGTTCGTACTTCTATTCATATGGGTATTGAGTGTATCGGTATTCGTCGTGGCTACAATGGTCTGGTCCATGGAGATTTCATTCCTCTGGATTTTGAGAGTGTCAGTGGCCTGAGCCGTCGTGGTGGTACCATGCTCTATTCTGCGCGAAGCGAGGATTTTCGCGGTGAAGCTGGGCAGGAAAAGGCTGTTGCCACCTGTAAGCTTTTGGGTCTGCAGGGCGTAGTGGGCATCGGTGGTGACGGGACCTTCCGCGGCCTGCTGGAGCTCTCCCGCCGCGGTGTGGCCGTGGTGGGTGTCCCAGGTACCATTGACAATGACATTGCCTGCTCCACCTATACCATTGGTTTCGATACTGCCTGCAATACGGCACTGGATTCTATCGATAAACTTCGGGATACGATGCAGTCTCATGAGCGGTGCTCTGTGGTGGAGGTCATGGGCCGGCATGCCGGACATTTGGCTCTCTATGTTGGTGTGGCCTGCGGCGCCACCTGTGTCCTGGTACCGGAGCGGGAGACGGACTTTGAGCGGGATGTCATCGAGCCCATCCGTACTGCACGGCTGGGTGGACGGACTCACTTTATGGTTATTGTGGCTGAAGGTGTGGGCAGTGCTTACGATGTAGCCAAGAAAATTACCGAGGCCACCTCGCTGGATACCAGAGTGACGGTGCTAGGTCATGTGCAGCGAGGCGGTGCTCCCACCGCGCGGGATCGGGTGGCCGCCACCTATATGGGCTACGAGGCCGTCCGTCTGCTGGCAGAGGGAAAGACTAACCGCGTGGTCTGTGTGCAGGGTGATACATATGTGGATTATGATATCACTGAGGCTCTGAAGATGAAAAAGGGCCTGGATGAGCAGACCTATACTGTTATGCGTACACTCACTGGAGTAGAGTAAGCTGGGACCGGGAAAATACCGGACGACACAGCGGCGGACGGGACCTGGAAGGTCCTATCCGCCGCTTTTCTGTCAGATTCAAGGGAGGTGGATGGTCCGTGTTGGAATTTAACCTCAAGCAACTGGAGGTATTCGTGGCTGTGGCCAGCCTGGGCAGTTTTACCCGAGCATCCCAGACACTTTATCTCAGCCAGTCTACTATCAGCGCACATATCCAGGCCCTGGAACGCGCTCTGGGAGGTGCGCTCTTTCGGCGTGGTGCCCGTCGTCAGGTCTGTTTGACCCGACAGGGGGAGGATGCGCTTCCCATCGCCCGGGAGATTTTGGACCGCTGCCGTATTCTTGAAGGAATTGTTCAGCCCAGTGGGGAGGGAGAGATTCTGGATCTGGCCTCCTCTACGGTACCGGCCCAATGTCTTCTGCCTGGGTTGATGACTGGTTTTTCCCGACAGAGGCCAGGATGCAAATTTCACATCCGCAAGGGAGACAGTGCTCAGGTCCATCGGCTGCTGGAAGAGGGGAGTATTGGACTTGGCTTTGTCGGCGCCGCGCTGGACCCTAGGCACTATCTCTATGAACCGGTGCTCCAGGATAGATTGGTGCTGATCACTGCCAATACACCACGGTTCCGTTCCTTGCGGGAGCAGGGAGTCCTGGGTAGGGACCTACTGGGGGAGCCTATTCTTTGCCGGGAACCTGGTTCTGGGACCCGTCAGCGTTTTGACGCTTATCTGGAGCGAGTGGGAATGAAACCCGGGGCCCTCCATGTAATCGCACAGATTGACCAACCAGATACCATACTGGGCGCTGTGGTTTCTGGACTTGGGGTATCAGTATGCTCCATTTTGACTGTACGGGACCGTTTGGAGCAGGGAAGTCTTCTCTCCTTTGAGTTGGAAGAGGGTGGTTGTTGCCGCAGCCTGTACCTGGTAACACACCGGGAGCACATACTGACAGATCTGGAGCAGGATTTCTGCCGGTTTGTCCGGGAGGGCCTTTGGGAACATCCTTAATATCGTTTCTAACGATATTAACTCCACTTTTTTTCTATAAAAAAGATTGGCTATTTCTTTCCTTGATAGTTATAATGATGCTAGCGTTATTCTTATAAAAGAATTACGAAGAGAGTTGGAGGAAATTTATGAAAAAGATCAATTTGCTGGTGGTATGTACCGGCGCTGTGGTTGGTCTGGCGGCCTTATTGTTGACCGCACTGGGCAATCCCGGCAATATGGGCTTCTGCATTGCGTGTTTCCTGCGGGATATTTCCGGTGCTCTGGGACTCCACAGCGCGGCTAAGGTCCAGTATGTTCGTCCTGAGATCATTGGCCTGGTGCTGGGTTCCGCTGTTATGGCACTGGCCACTGGAGAATTCAAGGCGCGAGCAGGCTCCGCGCCCGCGCTACGTTTTCTCTTGGGCGGTATCGTCATGGTAGGCGCTCTCGCTTTCCTGGGATGTCCGCTGCGGATGGTTTTGCGCTTGGGCGGCGGTGATGTAACAGCCATTGCTGGTCTTGCCGGATTTGTGGTGGGTATTTTGGTTGGTGTAGCCTGCCTAAAGAAGGGCTTCTCTCTTGGCCGGGCCTATAAGGTCAAAAAAGCGGAAGGTTTCGTCCTGCCCGGTATTATGGTTGGTCTGATTCTCCTGCTGCTGGTCGCACCCGGACTATTGAAGTTTTCCCAGGAGGGCCCTGGCGCCAGCCATGCATTCTGGGCAGCTGCCCTATGTGCTGGATTGATATGCGGCGCTATGGCACAGAGGAGCCGTCTATGTATGGCCGGCGGTATCCGAGACACAGTTCTCTTCCGGGACTTCCATCTGCTCAGCGGTTTTATTGCTATCTTTGTGGTGGTGTTGGTGGGTAATCTCCTGCGTGGCACTTTCCAGCCTGGATTGGCGGTACAGCCAGTGGCACATCACGACTATCTCTGGAGTTTCCTAGGTATGGCGGCTGCTGGCTGGGGCTCCATTTTGTTGGGGGGCTGCCCCTTGCGTCAACTTATCTTGGCAGGAGAAGGCAACGGCGACAGTGCTGTCACCGTGCTGGGAATGATCGTAGGTGCTGCGCTGTCTCACAACTTTGGGATGGCCGGAAATGCCGACGCCATGACAGACGGGGTCCTTACTCCCGGTGGTGTGGGGATATCCGGACGAATCGGTGTGGTGATCTGTCTGCTATTGCTAGCGGGCATTTCATTTGCCAATCTGCACAAGGAGGAGAAAGTATGATTGATGCCAGAGGATATGCCTGTCCCATGCCAGTGGTCATGGTACAAAAGGCAGTGAAGAACGGGACGCCCCAACAGCTGGAGGTACTACTGGACAACCCCTGTTCTGTAGAGAATGTCACCCGGTTCGCTGGTAACAACGGCTATTCCGTGGAGGTCCGGCCGGCGAACGACGACGAGTACACACTGGTGCTCACCCGGAAATCATGAATACCTATGTGGCCACCTTTTATACCCACCTCAGTGCGCTTTTGAGCAGCAAGCACCTCCAATCTGCAGGCTGTACAGCCAGGATGATGCCGGTACCCAGAGCGCTGAGCTCCTCCTGCGGCACCTGTGTGCGCTACGAGGCAGAGGGCGACCACCGTGAATTGCTGGATTCTGACGCCGAAGCCCTCTATGAAGTCCTGCCATCCGGAGCGTACCACACGCTCTGGCGGGATGAAATTCATATGTAAAATAAAGGGCCTGTTGCAAAATAGGATTTTGAAAAATCAGGCCAAAGAAAAAGTTAGCGAGAACCGTCAAAGCGGCGGTTCTCGCTAACTTTTTTAATGCACATATTTCCCGCTTGGGTCTAAAACTGCATTTT
>DXCX01000028.1 GCA_019115785.1 Candidatus Intestinimonas merdavium
ATGTGCGTCGGAAAAAACACTGCTCAGCCCGCAAGCGTGCGAGCAAAGCGAGTGCGACGCAGCGGGCTGCAACCCTTCGAGCACGTGCTTGCACGTGCGAGAGAGCCTGTCGACTTTGTCGACAGGCTCAGAATGGGGATACTCATAAAGTATCCCCATTCTCTATGCCTTTCTAAGGTATAGGCCGTACCCACGCCCCACAGAGCCGCCGGAGAGCAGCCTTGCCTTAAAAATGCGCTGTAATGCCGTGTCCTCCGGCAGGGCGCTCGGCACCCCGTTCCAGGCCCTGCCAAAGATGATCCACAAATCTGCGCAACTGGGGTCATCAATCGTATACAGCAGCTTGTAGTCGGCGGCAAAGCGTCGGATGCCCGTGCCCTCCTCCAATCCTTGGCACAGCGGATGGAGCAGCCAGGAGTCACAGACAAAGGGTACGGTCTCACGGTGCTCATACCCGAAAAATGCCGCTGCCCGGTCGTAGGAGTCCTGACACTGGTCGGTACGCAGTGGGCCGCTGGACGGGATATGCACGTTGATCACCTGCTCCCCCCGACCCAGTGGAGCATCGGCCTTGAAGGCGGCGCGCTCAAACTGAAGTCTCCCCAGGGCGAAGCATTGCAGGGCAAAAAAGCGGTAAAACCACACCGCCACAAAAGAGCCCCACACCCCGTAGAGCCTATGGCACTCCCGGGTCTTCCACAGCAGGTCGGCAAAGGAGTCGTGGTAGATGCCTTCCTCCAGTCCGGCGGCGGCATATTTCATCCGGGCAGGCTCCAGCAGGCAGAGGTAGGGCAGCATGCGCATGGTATAAGAGCTCTCTCCACAGGCTGCGGCAAAGCTGTCCATCTCCGCTAACACCGTGCGGATATCCACCTCACTTCCCGCCTCGTAGACGGAAACCGTGTGCTCCAGCACAGCCCGGGCCTCCGGATTCCCCATGGCGGCCTCCATGGCCCGGCCATAGGTATCCACGGCATCCGGATCATAGTCCCAGCGGGCCAGCAGCTGTTTCACATCAGCGGAATCGCAGCGCATGTTTAATATCTCCTTGATATTCAGGTCTTTGGGCCGCACCCACGGGGCAATGCCGGATTTTACAGGGCCGGGGAGCATGCTCGGCGTTCAATGGCACAGGAAGAGGTATGCTCATCCCTTGACGCCGCCCAGGGCAATGCCCTCCACAAACTGCTTCTGCATGAGGCAGTAGAGGATGAACGGCACCAGGAAGGAAAGGGTGGCCGCAGCCATGGGAGGACCATAGTTGGTGGCAAAATAGCTGGTAAGGGAGCTGGTCGCCACGGTGAGGGTCTGCATCTCGTTTTTGGTTGCGGCAATGAGCGGCCACAGCAGCGCGTTCCACGCGGAGTTGAAGGTAAAGATGGCCAGGGTGATGCGGGCCGGCTTGACCATGGGCAGCACGATGCGGGTATAAATGACAAACTCACTGCACCCGTCAATCTGGGCGGCCTCGACAAAATCATTGGCCACACCCTGTATAAACTGCCGCATCATAAAGACGCCGAAGGCGCCGATCAGGGGGATGACCAGGGCGATGTAGGTATTGAGCAGATGCCACTGGCGCATCATAACGTAGAGGGAGATGAACACCACCTGAGTGGGGATCATCATGGTGGCCAGGACCAGGTTGAATAGGCCCTTCTTGCCTGGAATGGGCTTTTTGGCAAAGCCATAGGCCATGGAGCAGCTGAGCAAATCCACGGCGATCACGCTGATCACCACCACGATCAGGCTGTTGAGGATGGGCCGGCCAAAGTTCCGGTTTTCAAAGAGGTAGCGGTAGTTGAAGAAATCAAAGAGTTTGATATCCTCCCAGCGGATGTACATGGTAGTGGTGTCGGCAAAGGAGACTAGGATCATATACACGAGGGGGACGATACACAACACGGCAAACAGGGTGACAAGAATCACACCCACAATAAAGCCCAAACTGCGGCGTTCTCTGCGGATCATGCTCAGTCCTCCTTACCTTCAAAGAAATGCTGCTGGATAAAGTGGATTACCAGAATCACCACCAGCAGCAGCACGGCAACGGCGCTGGCATAGCCGATGCGGAAATCCTGGAACGCGTAGGCATATATGATGTAGGCAACCGTAGAGGTGGCGCCGAAGGGACCGCCGCCGGTAAGCTTGTAGACAATGTCAAAGGCCTGGAAAGACCAGATGATACCCAAAGTCACATTGAGATATGTAATGGGCTTGATCAATGGAACGGTAATTTTCCAGAAGCGCTGTCTGGGGGTGGCGCCATCAATGAGGGCGGCCTCCCGCACGCTCACGTCAATATTCATCATTCCGGCGTAGAAGATGATGGTAAAGTAGCCCACGCTCTTCCATACGGCCACCAGCGAAACACAGATCAGGGCCGAGGTAGGCTCACCCAGCCAGTTGAAGGGCCCCAGGCCGAAGACGCCCAAAATCTCGTTGAGCAGCCCTCCCTTGGAGGCCAGGATGACTTCCCAGACAGAGGCGGCGGCAACATAGGAGGCAAGGGTGGGGATAAAGATGATGCTGCGGAGAAAGCGTCCATAGCGGTTGTTCAGATACTCCGCCAGGAAGTTGGCCACAAGCATGGCCATCAGGGTCTGGAGCGGTACGGTGATGATGACATAGATCACCGTGTTGAACAACGCCCTGCGCAGCTGAGAGTTGGTGAACACCTTGGCGTAGTTCTCAAGGGCGATCCACTCGGGCGGTTGGGCCAGATTATACTCCGTGAAGCTGTAAAACACCGTCATGAAGATAGGGGCTATGCAAAAGACGAGGAAGATCAGCATGCCCGGCGTAATATATGCGATTCCGTAGGCGGCCTGCCGGCGCATCAGGCGGGAGGGAGCCCTCCTGTTCGGTTTACTCATTCTTTCACCACACTCATTTCCGCTTTAAAAAAGGGAAACCGGGCATTGCCGGAAACGACTATGCCCGGTTTCCACATGATACTGTCAGGAAGCGATTTGCTCGTTGTAGTAGGTCATGGTCTGCTCGATGACCTGCTCAGGGGTGAGCTGGCCCATGAGCATGCCCTGCACGTTCTGCTGGAACTGATCCATGAAGGAGGCAGAGCCCTCGAAGGAGGGAACGACATGCATCTTGTCAGCGTCGTTGGTGTACATGCTCTGGAAGGGCTCGGGCTCGGTGTAGGTGGCGTCGGTGGTCAGAGACGGCATACCGTAGATCTGCTCATGGTAATCGTCCATGCACGCGGCGCTGGTGATGTACTTGATGAGGTCAGCGGCCAGCGCCTTATTCTCGCAGTAGCTGGCTACGGCCAGGGAGTCCACGGAGAAGTTGGTGGCCACACCGCTGGGGCCCTCCAGGCCCAGGGTGCACTGCCAGTTGATGCCCTGCTCGGTGTAAGTGGCGGCGTTGCCAGTACCGTTGATGATGATGGCGGCCTCACCGTTGACAAATTTACCGTTGGGATCGTCCATGGTGACGATGCTGCTGTCAAAAACACCGTCGGTATTCAGCTTGTTGATGAAGTTCAGCACTTCCAAGGTGGCCTCGCTGTCCAGGTTGAGGTTGCCCTCCTCGTCCAGAACCGTGCCGCCGGCCTGGAAGAAGAAGGGCCAGAAGCTGGCCAGCATGGCGGAAACACCATTGGTGGCGCCCCAAGACTGGATGAAGGGCCAGACGTCGGGATTGGCCTCCTTGAGGGTCATGCAGACATTATAGAAGTCGTCCCAGGTGGTGGGGAGCTCAGTGATGCCGGCGGCCTCCAGCATGTCCATATTGTAGTAGACCACACAGGGGTTGCCCGCCATCATGGGCCAGGTACACAGCTGGCCATCGGCATTATAGGCGCCCTGATCCAGGAACACGTACTTCTCCCGATCCTCGTCGGTGATGTACTCATCCAGCAGGGCCAGCAGTCCGGCGTCGATGAGGTCATAGGTCTCGGTGACATACACAACATCGGGACCTTCGCCGGCTCCGGAGAGCATGCCGGTGTAGATCACGGTGGCGTAGTCAGACCAGGAGAGGATCTCCAGGTTGACAACGCAGTTGTTCTCAGCCTCAAAGGTGTCCAGCTTCTCAGTCCAGAAGTCCTCGTCGCTGATGCCGTCACCAAACTGGTAGATGGGCAGCCAGAGGGTCAGTTCCACAGGATCGCCGCTGCCGGAGCTCTGGACATTGCCGCTGGTCTGAGCGGCCGGCTCACCGCCGCAGCCGGCCAGCATGCCGATGGAAAGGGAGGCGGCAAGAGCAAGTGCAAGTACTTTTTTCATGTTATCCTCCTTACAATTTGACGTTTCCACTAAAAGAACGCCCAAAGCGTCCCTCGGTTAGGGACATTATAACAGTCCGGTCACAAAATGTAAAGAAACAAAAGTTCAATTTCACGAAACATACTGTTCTATTCTTTCCAAATCGCAAAATTGGTCAAAATTCGGTGTAAACTAACGGAATTTCCCCCGTAAACCGACATTTTTTATCCAAAAATGCCACCAAAGCCTCCAGCGCGCGAGCGGTATATTCCCACGCGGCGATGCCGGCGGCCCCCTGGGGCAGATGCAGAAGGTCATAGGGATTTCGCAGCGCGGCCACCGCCATGGGCTTACCCAACGCGCCCAAGGCCTCCATCAGCGCCAGCTGGCCCGGCTTCAGATGGGCGTTGCAGGTTCCCAAAACAATGCAGCTGCTCTCCCTCGCCGCCTGGACCGCCGCCGCGATTTCCCCGGCGTCCGGATCGTCAGAGGTGACCAGGGCACAGCCGCCCAGGGCTTCTGCCATATAGGCGGGAAAGGCGGGGGTTTCCCGTACATGGCTGGAGACCAGGCTGGTCCGGACAGGGCCGCAGCCTGTGAAGAAGGGTCTCTCCCCCAGCTCCGGCACGGGGCCGTGAACCAGAGAGAAGGAGCGCTCCAGCATCCTGCGGACCTCCTCGGCGTCCTCCTTCGTGGTGCCCGATCCACCATCAGGGGCTGCCAGGCGCTCTTTGGCCCGGGCAATCCGCTCCAGAGCGGCATCAAATTCTGAACGGGCCAGCCTGCCATGCTCCAAATCGGCCCGGACCCGCTCGGCAGTTCCCCGGGCCAGGGCGGCGGTATGGGAGATGCAGACAATATCTGCGCCGGCGGCAATGGATGCCGCGGCTCCCTCCACCGTGCCGTAGAATTTGGCGATGGCGTCCATCTCCATACAGTCGCTGATGATGACCCCCCCAAAGCCCAGCTCCTCCCGGAGCAGCCCCGTCAGGATGCGCCGGGACATGGTGGCGGGCAGACGCTCCGGCTCCAGCCTGGGAAAAAGGACGTGGCTGGTCATGATGGCGGGTATGCCCGCCGCAATGGCCTTTCTGAAGGGAAGCAGCTCACAGGTCTCCAGCTCCTCTCTCCCCTTCTCCACCAACGGCAGGCCCAGATGGGAGTCCACAGCGGTGTCACCATGCCCCGGAAAATGCTTCCCACAGGCCAAAATCCCCCCCTCCAGGGTCCCCTTCATAAACGCCAGCGCCAGGTCCGAGGCCCGCTCCGGCTCGTCGCCAAAGCTGCGTACGCCAATGACCGGATTTGCCGGATTGGAGTTGACATCCAGCACGGGCGCCAGATTGAAGTTGACGCCGCAGTCTCGCAGCTCACGGGCAGTGATCTCTCCGGCCCGGTAAGGGGCATCCCCTCCAACGGCGGCCAGCGCCATGGCGCCCGGGGTGTTGATCATATCGTCAGAAAGGCGGGTCACCACGCCCCCCTCCTGGTCGATGGCGATCAGGGGCTCCGCCCCCGTCTCGGAACGGATGAGTTCCTTCAGCTCCCGGCACAGACGTGTGAGCTGCTCTCTGCTCTCAATATTCCTGCGAAACAGGATCACATTCCCGATTTTCTCCTCCCGTACCAGAGAGACAAAGTCCTCATCCATCGTTGTGCCTGGAAAACCAGCCATGATCCGCTGGCCCACCGCATGCTTGAGATCCATGCTCAGTCCTCCTTCATCTTTTGGCGCTGACGCCGTCTTTTCCGCCGCCGCTTTTGTTCCGTTATGAAATTTTATATCATCGTAACACGCCATTATTTAAAAATATTATATCATGCAGCCACAGGCGGCGCAATCATGCAATGCGGCAGGATGGCGCAGCTGTTCTTCCCCGCGGGGGCAGACGATCCTAAAACGCATTTATTTACGGTCGGGGGCAGGAGCGGGGACTTTTCCAGTGTCATTGGCGGTGAATACCGTCAGATCCTGCTTTTTGAGGACCCGCTCTAACAGCTCGGGCAGGCGGTCCGGGGCGCAGGCAAAACAGGGAATATCCATCCCGGCGATGCGCTGTGCCGTCTGGGCGTCGTAGTAGGGCTTGCCTCTGTCTGCGATGGCCAGCAGGACCACGACGGTGACACCAGAGCCCTTCAGCTCCTCCAGGCGGCGGAGCAACCCGGCCCGGTTTCCCCCCTCCTCCAGGTCGGAGATCAGGAAAAAAATCGTTTTGGAGGGCTCCTCCACCAGCCCCTGGCAGTAGGCAATGGACCTGGCGATGTCGGTCCCTCCCCCCATCTGAAAGCCGAAGAGCAGATCCACCGGGTCAACACACAGCGGCGTGAGGTCCATAATCTGGGTGTCAAAGGCCACCACATGGGTGCGAACCGCCGTCATGGAGGCCAGAATACAGGCCATGACCGAAGAGTAAAAAATAGAGGGCCCCATAGATCCGCTCTGGTCAATGTCCAAAATGATGTGCCAGTGGTTGGTCCGGCTGGAGCGGTCAAAAAACCACACCCGCTCGGGGACAATGGTCCCCAGCTCTGGGCGGTAGTTGTGGAGGTTCCGGCGGATGGTATAGGCGAAGTCGATGGCGGCGGCGCTGGGCAGGGGGGAATGGGCCCGGCGGTTCAGCGCGGCGGTCACGGCGCGGTGCATATCCTCCTCCAGGAGCCGGTTGATCTGCTCCACCAGCTTCCGAATAAAGTTCCGGGCCGCCTCCTTGGATTTTTTCGGGATCTGATCCTTGAGCATCAGCAATGTGGAGGCCAGATTCAGGTCGGGCTCCAGCCCCTCCAGCAGTTCCGGCTCCAGCAGGAGCTGCCGGAGTCCCTTGCGCTCAATGGCGTCGTTTTGCACCACGGCCACGATCTCCGGGTCGAACAGGCTGCGCAGGTCGCCCAGCCATTTGGAGATGTGGGGGGCGGAGGGCCCCCGTCCTCCCCCCTGGCCCGCCGGGCCAAAGCTCTCCCCCGGCCCTCCGTAGATGGCGGCCAGGGCGCCGTCCAGCAAAAGCTCTTCCTGAGACAGCGGGGCGGCGCCCATCCCCGTAAAGTCCGGCTGGCTCTCCGCGCCCAAAATCAGCCGCCAGCGTGCCAGTTGTTCCTGCTGTGTCATGGGGACACCCCCTCAGATGTCGTCAAAGTCAAAGTCCTCCAGCTCTTTCAGGGCCTCCTGCTCACGCTGGGACAGCTCCCCCACCAGAGCTTCGGCGGCCTGGTTTTGATTCACGCCCCAGAGCTCCCCAAGATTTTCCGCGATGTCGCTCTTTTCCGCCGGCATAAAATTGGCAAAGGCACGGCGGAGAAAGACCAGCGCCCGCCGGAACTGGGGCTCATCCAGGGCGCTCAGATAGTCATCCAGGTGCTTCCACAGGGACAGCCGGGTGATGAGGGCATAGCGGTTCTTGGACGCCAGGCCCTCAAACCAGCCGGCGCCGAGATCGGCGGGCACGCTTGGGGAGAGCCGGCGGGAAAGCTCCCGGGCGAGCAGCTCCTCATTCGCCTCCCCCCGCTCCAGCAGCGCGGCCATGGCAAAGCCGGAGCACAGGGTGTTCAGGTCATCCCGGTCGGATACCCGCCGGAGCAGGTCCAGCCACCGCTCCTTTTCCAGGCAGTCGTGCTCCAGCGTGAGCCGGTTGAGCTGGTCTATGGCGGCGGTAATGGTGGGGGCCGCCTTGGCGTCACACTGGCAGGCCTCCTCCAGCGTCAGGCAGGCCCGGAGGAAAAGCTGCTCAAGCAGGGGCACCACCGGAGCGGAGTCGAACCGGCGAAGATCTCCGTACCGCACCACTAAAGACAGCCGCGTCGCGGTCTCCGCCACCTCGGCCAGCGCCGCCGCGTCCACAGACAAGCTCTGAAGCACAGACAGGGCATACCGGGCGTCGGCGGGCATGCCGCACAAAAAAGCGTCCTGAAACACCACAGCCGCCTGGGCAATGGAGGTGCAGGCCTCCCCTCGCTCTTTTAGGGCAAAGGCGGCGGCCCCCTCCACGGTATCCCCCATCAGAGAGGACTCCACCACTTCGATCTCCACCTCCGGGGTCCAGCGCAGCGCCCAGTACTCCCCCCAGTTGGCCCCCTCCTGCCGGGAGGGCAGCTGGTCGGCGAAATGGATGCCCAACACCCGCAGCCGATGGAGGAAGCAGGAGCGCCGCAGGTCCAGCGGCGCCGCCTGCGCACTTTTCACATGCAGCCGCTCCCGCAGATCCAGATCCAGCTGCTGCCGTTCCAGCCCTCGGTATTTCTCCAGCCGGAGCTCCCGCAGCTGCCGGTAAAAGTCCTCCTGCACCGAAGTGCGGCTCACTCCTTCCGGAATAAAGCCCACCCGGGTCCCGATCTCCGTGTCGGCCGCGGCCACCGACAGCTCGGAAAAGCTGCCGTGCCCCATGGCGGACACCGCCGCGTCCCGCAGGTCATTCAGGCAGGGGTAGCGGCCCCCCCGCAGCGCGCATAGGGCCTGCGCCAGACGCATGGCCTCAATCACTTCAGCGGAGGAAACCAAATTGCCCGCCCTCCGATGGGCGGCGGCCAGATGGGTCAGGTAGAGCCCGGACAGGTCGCCGGGACCGCCCCTGTGGAGGGCGTCCCACAGCAGCTCAAAGTAGGCCGGCGCCTTGTTCCCCGCCCCATAGCCGGAGCGGCTGGAGAGGCGGTAATAAGAGTAGGGCATCAGGGTGGCGGTGCAGTCCGCCTGGGGCAGGGCGGCGAGTTCCCCATCCGTCATGGGCTGGTTTTCCCGCAGGCCGGTCACATGGAAGGCACCGCAGACGCAGAAGATCTTCTCCGGCGGAACGCCCCCCTCCACAGCCTCCTGGATGACCCGCTTCATATAGGCCTCCCGGACCAGGGTCTGGGCGGTGCGCTGTTTCCCGTCCTGCGCCGTCTGGCGCAGCTGTGCCCCAAAGGCATTGACGGCCTCCTGAAAGGTCTTCCAATCCTCCACTTGCTCAAAATTTCGCTCCCAGAAGGCGTCGTGTTCCTCCCCGGTGAGCTGCTCTATCTGGCGGTAGACCCACTCGGTATTCTCCTCCGGCTCCTCCTCGTCCGGCTGTGCCTCTCCCAGTGCCAGCATGACCCCGGAGGGCAGGTCCATAAAGCGGCACTCCGTCTGGTGCTCGTGGGCCCAGAGGATGGCCTGAAGCTCTGGTGAATAGATGGCCAGCGGATATAAAATGGTACGCACCGGCGGCTCGCTGGTGTAGGCCAGGATGGCTGCGGGGAGCTTTGTCTCCGGGTGACAGAGCCAGTGCATCTGAGCGTTGAGATCGGAGGGGCCCTCTACCAGGATCAGCTGGGGCCGACAGGCATCCAGCGCCTGCCGCAGGCGGAAGGCCGCCCCAGGGGATAGATGCCGCACCCCGAAAAAGACCGGGCCGTCCATCACTGCTCCAGCGCCCGGCAGGCCCGATACAGGGGCAGCCATTCGCTCCCGCGCTTTTTCATCACGTTTTCCAGATACTCCTTCCAGGCCAGGCGGTCCTTCTCCTCATCCTTCACCACCGCCCCCTGGAGGGCGGCAGCCAGATCCGCCGGGGTAATGGTCCCGCTGCCAAAGCTGCCCGCCAGCGCCATAGAGTTGGCCAGAAGAGAGATGGCCTCGGCGGTAGACAGGACGCCGGTGGTGGACTTCAGCTTCTGCTTGCCGTCCAGAGTGGCCCCCGCCCGCAGCTCCCGGAAGATGGTGACCACCTTTTCCACGGTGTCCTCCTCCGGCTGCCGGGCGTTCAGATCCAGGCCGGCGGAGAGCTGCTCCACCCGGGTGCGGACAATCTCCAGCTCGGTCTCCAGGTCGGCGGGGGCAGGCAGGACCACGATGTTAAACCGCCGCTTCAGGGCGGCGGACATGTCATTGACCCCCTTGTCCCGGGTGTTGGCGGTGGCAATTACGGAGAAGCCCTTGACCGCCGGCACCTCCAGCCCCAGCTCGGGCACACTCAGCCGCTTCTCCGATAGGATGGAGATGAGGGCATCCTGCACCTCGCTGGCACAGCGGGAGATCTCCTCCACCCGGGCAATGGAGCCGGTCTCCATGGCCCGGTAGACCGGGCTTTTCACCATGGCCTCAGGACTGGGGCCTTTGGCAATGAGCATGGCATAATTCCAGGAGTAGCGGATCTGCTCTTCTGTCGTTCCGGCGGTGCCCTGGATCACCTTGGTGGAGTCCCCGTTGACGGCGGCGGCCAGATGCTCACTGAGCCAGGACTTGGCGGTACCGGGCTCCCCGATGAGCAGCAGGGCGCGGTCGGTCACCAGTGTGGCGATGGCGACCTCCACCAGGCGGCGGCTTCCCATGTACTTGGGGGTGATCTCCACTCCCTTTACCGTGGTACCCCCAGTAATGTAGGTCAGCACCGACCGGGGGGACATCCGCCAGCCGGTGGGGATGGGATCACTCTCTGCGGAGATGAGCGCCTCCAGCTCCCGCTGGTAGAGCTCCTCCGCGGGAAGCCGCTGCACATTTTGATCAGACATGTCCGGTTCCTCCTTCCATCTTCGCCTGCTGTTCCCATTCGGAATATTTCCCTTGGATCTCCGCAGATGGCCAGCGTCCACCCCGGATTTTAAGCTTTTTATCCCAGACCAACGCGCTGATCTGACAGAGCTGTTCCACCTTCGCCAGCGGTGGGATGGGCATCTCATCCAACAGGTGGAGGATTTCCCAGTGGTAGCAGTTCTGCCCCCACTTCTGCACCCACTTGAGGGCAAAATCTGTCCAGTCGGTCCAGTTCTGCCGCTTTAAAATCGTGATGGCCTCCAAAGCGCGGTTGTACTGGGAGCGGGTCATGGCCATCTGATAGAGGTAGCTGCGCACCTGGTCTGACAGTGCTGGGATGGCCTCCCGGCTGAACAGCAGGCGCACCAGCACCTCATCCAGACTGCCCTTGGCCTGTGCCATTCGGGTAAACCACCTTGGGTCCAGGGTGGGCACCGGGACGTAAACCCATGTGATCTGATGATCCAGTGTGGGCCGAGGCCGGGAATACAGGTATTTCTGCTCAGTTTCCACCCAATTCAGCTGGCCCAGCGCAATTTGCAGGGGGCGCACCGCCTCGTCGCGGATGGACGCTTTCAGCAGACCGGATTTCACCACCTGCTTCTCCGCCCACTGATAGCTCCCCGCGCTGTCCTGGGTCAATAGCTGGGCGGTAAGGGCGGGGGTCAGATAGTCCGTACCGTACTGCCCGTAGAGCTCTAGGGCCAGGCGGCACAGCTCCGGGTCAGGCCGGCCCATCAGCGTGTGGGTGAGCACCATGGGCATGAGGGCTTGGAAGGTTGTCCCTTCCTGTCCGGCAAAGGTGTGGGAAAAACGCACCTCCACCTGTTTGCCGTTTTTGGTGGTCAGGTGGGTAAATGTAGCGGCCACGGCGGCGGCCCGGCGATAGAGCCGGCACACCTCCGACCCCGTTTTCCAGTCCAGGGCGGCAGTCAGGGCGCTCAGGCGAAGCTTCATCTCCTCGGGGACCGGCCGGTCCGGCTGCTGCTCGAAGGGCTCCAGCTCCGCGGCGAAGAGCTGGGCGGTGAGGCGGCAGGCCAGCGGAGCATCAGAGGAGGCCAGGGCGTCCACCGCCTCCCCCCAGTCCTTTTCCGCCAGGGACAAGAGGGCGCACTCCACCTCCGGCCCCTCCATCTGGGCCATAGTCTGCCAGACCCGGTCGCGGTTGTCTCCCTTTCGCTCGGTCTGAGACAGCTCCAGCAAAAGGGGAATGTTGGAGGGGTCGTGCCGCAGGGCGCCGATAAGGGCGGCGCGGACCTCCTTTTTGGCCCCGGGGAGCTGGGCGCGGTAAAAATCGTTCTCAGACGCCCCTGCCACCTCGTCCAGAACCGCCACCCGGCGGGCCATCTCTCTGCCCCCCTGGGGGTCAAACCCCTCCTTCAGCAGCGGAACGGCCACGGAGCCCAGGCGGACGAGGCGCTTTTGGTTCTGGTCGGCCAGGTCGGTATAGTTGTCCCCCAGGCCCTTCACCAGGGCGGGGAGGACTCGGTAGTCGGAAAAGTATTCCGGGTGCACCTTCCAGATGTCGGCGACTGCGGCGGCTCGTCCCCCGCCTGTGCCGGTCAAGGCCTCCAGCAAAGGCCGCAACTGGCTGTAGGAGACCTCCTGATAGGTCCCCACACCGGGGGGCAGGGGCTCCAGCTCCCCGGCCGCGCCCGTGGACGCCTGGGTGTAGACCACCGCGTCCACCAGGGCCAGCACATCCAACAGCGCGCCGCCCCGCTTCTCCGGCGGCGCCTCCAGCAGAGCCTCCAGTCCAGCGCTGATCTTTGCAAACACAGGGCTGGCACCGGCCAAAGTGGCTAGCCCCTCCCAGGCTCTCTTCAGGCGGAAGTCCTCCTGCAAAATACCAGTACCCGCCACAGCGGCGTGCTCCAGCCGCTCCTGCACCTCATACAAAGGCTGTAAATTCACCACAATTCCCCCCCTTTAGTACTGAAGCCGGATGATATGGGACCGGGTCACGGCACTGTACGGATGCAGGCACAGGGAGCGGTCTGCCTTGTCGTAGAACATGAGCCCGAAAAGGGCGTCCCCCTTGCGTAAGCCTCCGGGCACAGACGCCACCCTGGCCGTGGAGGCATGGTCGGCCCCATCCTCAGGCCGGTCCCGCAGAAGGATGCGCCCCCCGGCGGGGTCCTCCAGTACAAAGGCGCCATCAAGCTCTCCCACTTGCCCCACGGGGAGCAGCACAGGTAAAAACTTGGGCAGGAGGGTATTTTTCATCTGGTTCTTGGCCAGCTTCACCGCTGTGGCAAGGTCGGGCTGGGCCAGCGCCGGCAGCCCGGACTGTTCCTCCCGGGTGAGCGGGCGGGGCATGCCGTTCTCCCAGCGGATGCGGCGGCAGCCCTCGCCGGGGTAGGTATACAGGGCGGGGATCTCCAGCAGAGAAAAACAGCTGTCCTCCCCTTTTATGTATTTCAGGGCCTTCACCGGACGCAGGTTCCAGGTCTGGTCCACATGTCCGGTGTCCAGATCCAGCCAGAATCCCCGCTCCACATACTCCCGCCTGGCCTCATCGTAGGAGACGTCAAAAGAGAGCTGCACCAGCCGGACATGCTCCCGGCAGGCCCCAATGGCGGCCAGGTCCTCCAGCTTCCACACACCCCCCATGGCCTCAAAGAGGATGGTATCCTCAGCGGAGAACTGCCCCGCCTCCAGCTTCTGCTGTAAAAAGGCCCGCCCCTTTTTGATGGTAGAGCGCAGTGCAATCAGCACGCGCAGGGCCTCGGCATAGGAGCTCTCCTGCTGCTCCGGAGTCCGCTGGGCGGTCCGTACCGCCAGGGCGATGCGTGAAAAGGCGGTCTGGGGCCCGGTGAGATAGTGATTGCCCAGCTCCTTGGCCAGTTCCTCATATGTCTTGGCGGAGCTGCCCCCCAAGCTGCCCACTCCCCCATTCAGCAGCTCCTCCACCATCCGCTCCGCCATATCCAGTCCCTCCAGCTGGCGGTTCAGGCGCTTGGCAGCCGCGGCTGTGTTGGTCTTGCGGGGCTTTTTGGGCACCTGGGCGCCGGCCTCTTTTTTGGCTGCGCGGGCGGCCTGCTTGGCCCGTTTGTCCGCAATGTCCTGGGGAATGTCAGCCACTTCAAAGGGCTTCCCGCTCAGCTGCTCAAACATAAGCCCCAGAGCATGCTTGCACGGGAATTGACGGCTGGGGCAGGAGCACCTGCATACCGGCGCCTGGGGCTCGGTCCAGTCAATCGACACCCGGTAGGGCGTCTTTCCACTGCCGGCGCACTCTCCCCAAAACAGTGTGCCGTCCTCGCTGCGGCGCAGCGAGGAGAACTTGCCGCTTTTGGACAGCTTGCGGCCATTGTCCGCCGCGGCGGGATTTGGCGCTTGAAGCAGAATGAATTGTTCAGTCAGTTCCATGAAACCACCCTTCTTCAGGCGGGCGGCCTTCCGCCGCGGTCCACCATGTCGTTTGGAGCTCGGCCCTGGGCCTGAATCCAAGCTGATTTTACCATATTACATTGGGAAAGGAAATGTGAAAATTACTTGCGTGTGGACAGCAGGCTCCCAATCTCCAGGGAACTACCGCAGGCCCGGAGCACCCGGTCCTACACCTTCGTTCTGGTCTGCCCCAGATCGCGCCCCTTGCAAGGAGTATCCATTGTATTTATAATAAAGGCAGCCGATCAAAATCAGCGCAGCCGAGGGCAAGGCGTGATACAGGTGGTGAAACCGTGGGCAATCCCATACCGGACGAGGAACAGATCACAAAGCTATACCAGGAAATGTACGGGCGGATGGTTGCCTATGCCTCCAGTGTTCTGGGAGACCGGAATTTGGCGGAGGAGGTCGTACAGGACACCTTCTGTATCTTCTGTATGAAAGCCGAAGATGCCTTGCGGCACGAAAACCCCCAGGGATGGCTGATGCGGACGCTCCAGAATGTAATGCGGAACATGCAGCGGCACCGGGCCGCCATGAACCGGCTGATCCTGAAATCCTTGCAGGCGCAGGATTTGGAGGAGCTGCTGGTCTATGATGAGAAGGATGTGGACCTTCTCTATGGAGATCTGGCCGCCCGCGCTGATTTTCAGCTGCTCAAGCGGGTCGTGCTGGATGGCTGCACCATGCTGGAGGCCGCGGAGGAGTACGGGATCACCGTGGAGGCATGCAAGAAGCGAATCCAGCGCCTCCGAGCCCATTTGAAAAAGAAGCTCTCCGATCTATGAGCACCATGTCCCCAACACGACCATTTCGTACATAAACTTTATGAAAGGAGGGAGCGCGGTGTCCACACCGGAAGGGACCAAGAAGCGGGACTATTCCCGCTATGACCAGATGAGCACGGCAGAGCTGGAGCAGCTTCTTCGCCTGGACTTTCAGGCGTCAGAAAACGGAGATTCCGATCTGGATACCATTTTGTATCTCTCGGACCTGCTGGCCAGACGAAACGGGCCGTCTGACCCGGACGCCGCCTGGGCACAGTTTCAGACCAAGTACCGGCCCTATGCCGACGGCCGCTCCCTGTATGATTTTGGGGACGAGGAAGAGTCCCTTGCGCAAGCCCCTCCCGCATCCAGGCCCCGGTCTGCCCGGCGCCTGCGTCGGCTGTCCATTCTGGCCGCCGTTCTGACGGCGTGCCTTCTGGGCGGAATGGTGGCCCAGGCCGCCGGAGTAGATGTCTGGGGAGCCATCGCCCGCTGGACGGATGAGACCTTCCGCTTTATCCCTGTGGATTCCGGTGGCGCCACAGGCGCCGGCAAAGTGGAGGAGGATATGGAGCAGCTCTGGTCCTCCCTCCAGGCGTGGGGAATGGCGGACCGGTTCCCCACCTGGCACCCTGACGGCTTTGTTCCTGGAGACCTGGAGATCACCGAGCTGAACTCCAGCGTATCCGCACATGTGATCTTCTATGGGGAGGACATCATATATACGGTTGAAATCCAGCGTTTTATCCGGCCGGACCACAGTACCGGCGTATTTGAAAAGGACGGCACTCCTGTGGAAGAGTATATCCACAATGGCCAGACCTACTATATCCTCTCCAATATAGACACCCTCACCGCCACCGCTTATGATGGGGAGTTTATGGTCATGATCTATGGCACGCTGACTCGGGAGGAGATCAAGGCTATCATCGACTCCATCGATGGCCTGACATCCACACAAAAGCGGGAGCAAATACAGGCGAGCCTTGCGGAGGAGGGCCAGCGCCTGTACTGCCCCAAAATCCCGGAAGGCTTCGTGCGGTCTGATTCTAATTATTATGTCGACCCGTTCAGCCATCAGATAGACTGGTCAGAGCCCTATCTGCGCGGGGACCAGAGCCTGGTGTTTGGTCTGACAATGAACAAAGGTCCTTCTTACCGCGTCTATGAAAAGGATGATACCCCAGTGGAGGAGTATGTCTATCACGGCATCACCCACTACATCTTCAGCAACAATGGCACCACTACCGCGGCCTGGCTGGTGGAAAATACCGAGTATTATATGTGGGTCACGGACGGGGCCGTGGATATGAAGGCGCTGATCCGCTCGGCCTATGAGGCGGAGTAGCGCCGGCAGCATGCTTGGAACGTTTTCTGGCGGCACCTCGCCGGTGGACTGCCTGTATTCCATACGAAGGGGGCTGTTCTTGGGAACGGCTCCCTTTGTCTTTATTATTTTTTCAAGAAGCTTGGCACTTCAAAAAATTCTTGTCCCCAAGCTGCTCTCTCATGACATGTGCTAATATAGAGGGGATCGCTTCCAGGGGCGGCAGCCCGGCGTATCCCACGTGGAGGTGACCTGTCATGAGAGCGCTGCTGGATGCGCTCATCTTTCTATGCTCGGATATGATCATGCTCAACTCCCTGTACCGGCTGTACGGCATCTATTTTGACCGTTCCGTCGTGAACCGCCGGAAAGAATACCTGGCCTACGGAGCGTACTGGTTGATCCATTTCCTGAACTATGATCTGGTGGGCTTACCTCTCTTCCACGCCCTGGGAACCGGGGTATCACTGCTGGCCCTGGCCTTCCTTTATCCGGGAAGGTTTTCCGGAATGCTGGTGCGGGTTTTTAGCCTGATTTGCCTGCTCACACTTTGTGAAGTGACTACCTATGACCTGCTGGGGGCGTTGCGGATACCTGAGGAAACCACTTCTTCCATGAGAGCACTCCTGTCACAACTTCTCCTGTTTCTGATCTCCCTGGTGCTGAAACAGGGACATACTTCCCAACCTTCTTCCCAAATTTCCCGGCTGTATTGGTTGGCAATGCTGGCCCTTCCCTCCGGAACAACGTTCCTTCTTCTGCTCTGCCGGGAGTATGCACACCTGAGCGCGATGGTGATCCTGTTGATCATCTGCATCCTGTTTCCCCTGAACCTGCTGACCTTCTATGTACTGGATCGCCTGGAGGCGTATAGCGCCTCCTATGATAAAGTAGAACTGCTCACACGGCAAAACCAGGCCTATCGGGCTGAATTTGAGCTGATGCGTCAGTCAGAACGGCAGATCAGATCTCTGCGCCACGACATGAAAAACCACCTGGCAGCGCTGCGGGAGTACGCCGCCCAGGGCCGACTGGACCAGGTGGAGCAGTATCTGAATGCCTTCGACAGGAAGCTGATCCGCCCCGGTTTCGTCCACACCGGTAACCTGGACATCGACAGCATCCTGAATTACAAGCTGGGACAGGCCGAAGCGGCCGGGGCCCGGCTGGAACTGGATATAACATTGTCGGAGGGCTTCACGGTAAACTCCTTTGATTTGAATGTGATTCTGGGCAACCTGCTGGACAATGCGGTGGAAGGACTGGCGGGCAGTGGGGACAAATGGCTGGCCCTCTCCCTGAAGGCAGACCGTGGCGTGTTTTTCTTAAAGCTGGCCAACCGCTACGATGGGGTGACGCTCCAAATGGACGGGCCGGATGGGCCGGCCTACCGCTCCCGTAGGAAGGGCAAAGACCACGGCCTGGGGCTCTCCATTGTCCGTCGCGTTGTGGAACAATACCACGGCCAGCTCTGGATCG
Source organism: Candidatus Intestinimonas merdavium (assembly GCA_019115785.1). Lineage (GTDB taxonomy): Bacteria > Bacillota > Clostridia > Oscillospirales > Oscillospiraceae > Intestinimonas > Intestinimonas merdavium. The sequence continues at coordinate 17,674 of DXCX01000028.1, forward strand.
ACAGTGCCGGAACCGTGTTTACTGTGGAAATTATGTTTTATCTGGAGGAATAGGCCCTCCCGCCAAAGTATGGAACCGAAAAGACCCTTCTTTTCCTGATTGAAGCGTTTTTCCGACGCACACGTCGCCGAAAAAACAGATCACTTTCTTCCGTCGTCTGCGGACGATGGAACTCTGTGAGGCTCTTGCACAATACCCACCGCATTTGCTCTTTTTTAACAGTCTGAAACCTCCGAGCCAGCGGGCTCGAGGGTATCCTGTTCTATGTATGGAGGACAACGAAATGAAATCAATTAATGTGATTCGTACCTTTGTCAGCGGCAGTCTTTTCCTTCTCCTGCTTGCCGGATGCGCCGGCGACCCACAAAGCACTTCCGCCCCTACAGGCTCTGCCCCCTCTTCGGAAGTAATTGCGGCGGACCAATCCCAGCCCACATGGGAAACGCATGAATATGAGGATACATATCTGTCCTATGAGATTCCCGCAGGCTGGAAAAAGCATGAAAATTCCAGCGATGACATGCGGCTGACCCTTTTTACGCAGCAGGAGCCTACCACGGATATGCCGTCCAATGTATGTGTGCAGATCCTCAGCCTACAAAGTCAGAGTAAGGACTTTGATTATGCAGACCCGGAAATCCAGGAATTGTATCACCAATTTTTGATCAGCTCTGACAGCGGGTTGACGGCAGAGGCACAGGATGGGGAATACGCGACGGAGCAGATCGGCGACACTTGGGTTTACTCCATCAGCTTTGCGCGGGAAGCAGAGGATGGCACCATGGTACAGCAAACCGGCTACTTTCCCATGGGCCTTGACTATACTCTGGCAATTTGGGCGACGGACTACAAAGACGGCTGCACCCCGCCCGTGGAAGAAATCGCAAAGCATATCTGCGAAACGCTATGTATACTGGAACCCTGATGTCACGAATTTTCTCGGCCTCATGTTCGGGAGAACAAAATAGATGATTGCCGGTCAGGGCAGTCGAAAAGCCCAGTTCATGTATTAAGCATGAGCTGGGCTTTTCAACAGATGGAGGCGAGCCACCCACGTCAAAGTGGGCGGCTCGCCTTTCCAGCTTACCTGGAACGCTCCTGTTTTCAGCGGTTATTCCATGCCGCGAAGCGGGCAAACAGCGCCGCCACTTCTGCCCGGGTGGCGATACCCTGGGGATTTAGCTGGCTTTCACCGTTCCCCTTTACCAGCCCCAGATCAACGGCCCAGGTCATGGATTCCAAGGCCCAGTCGCTGATGGAGTCAGCGTCGGTGTAGGCGGCCAGCGCACCCTGCGCCGCAGGGCTGCCGGCATAGCGCCACAGCATGGTGATCAGCTGCTCCCGTGTCAGCGCTCCATCCATATTGGTGCCATCGGTGATCTCTTGGTCCACAGCCCACTGGAGGCCGCGTTCATACCATGTGGTTCCAGTGGAAGTGTCCACCCCGTCAAAGCGGGCCAGCAGTGTCCACCCCATGGCGCGGGTCATGGAGACATCTGGACTGAAGGTACTCTCGCCGGTGCCCTCAAGCAGGCCACGGCTGCTCACATAGTCGATGGCGTCACTGCCCCAGTGGCTGTCCGGCACATCGGTAAAGCTCTTTGCGTTATCCACGATTTTGACCGTATCCCCATTGGAAAGGGTGGCGGTGATACCGTTGTCCGAAATGGCGCTATCCACCAGGACCTTCTCGCTGCCATCCGGATTTACCAGGATGACCACGGTGCCGGGTGTGGGAGCCGTCACCGGGAACTCCACCTTCATGCTCTTATCGCCCGCCAGTTCCACGGTAATCACGGATGCGGAGGCGCTGCTGGCCGCTGGCCGCCGCTTAGTCAAGGGCAGGGACAGGCTCGCGCCCTCCCCGACGCTGTCCACCTCCGACTGCGGGATCTGCACCACCGTCTTTGTTGTGCCGTCATTTCCGGTAGTGACGACCACCATAGAGCCGTTGGGATACTTGGTGGTGGCGGTGGAGGAGCCGTCGGTCTTGCTCACCGTGGTGGTGACCGAGCCATCGGGATTGGTCACAGTCTCCGTCTTACTGGAGGTGCTGCCGTCGTCGTTGTCATCCCGGCCATCGCTTCCGCCAGTGCTTTCGCCAGTGCTTCCGGTATTCCCGCTGCTGCCGGTGCCGCCCTGGTTGGGCACGTAGGCGGGCGGGATGCTCACCACCTCCGTGCCGCAGATGATGTCAGACCGGTCACGGATACGGATACGGGGGAAGGCCCCATTAAAGGTGTTGTCATAGGAGGCCAGACCCACAGCAGTGATCTCATGGCCCACGGCCAGATTTTCAATGACCTTGTCCTTGGTGATATAGCCGTCAATAAACAGCCGGGCGTCATAGCCGGTGTTATCCCGGACGATGATGGTCTGGACCAGGCCCTCGGCCTCAGCGATGCTGACCACCACACCCTGAACCTTTACCAGACTGCCCAGGTACGAGGACTGAGCCGCCTCTCTGGTGGTGATCGCCTTGGGCTCGGGCGCTGTGGTCTCTCCCACCTTTTTGATGGAGGTAACGGCAAGCTGCCGCTCCCCCTGATAGGAGGAGGTGGTGCCGGTAATGCGCACGATGTCGCCAACCTTGTAGTTGCCCGCCACCGGGAATGCGTTGATGCCCCCGGTGCTGTCCTGGACATAGATGCAGTCAAAGAATGCGGTCTCCTTGTCGTAGCCGGAGGCATTGGAGGTCACCACACCCTCGATGGTGTACTTGATCTGCTCCTGGGGCTGGGCCTGCACCTGGGCAATAGGGGTGACCTCGGCCGGGTTGAGGTAATTGACCAGGTTCTCACAGATCTTGTAATTGGAGTAGTTCTTTTCCGCCGCGTTGTCCACCTGTGCCTGGACCTCGAAGTTGGACAGGAAGGCGGCGCCGGCCACCACGATCAGGCCTCTGCCTGCCAGCTGCTCGGTGGCCAGGACCAGATGGCGGTCCGTACCGTCGGAATAGGTGTATTTGGGGATGGCACCCAGACCGCCGTAGTTATCCTTGTCGTCGTCGGCGGAATAGCTGCTGTCAAAGCCATAGACCACCGGGGTCACGGTGCCGGGTATCGTGGTCGTGGGCGCTCCGGTTCCATCCACCACGTAGATAGAGGCACCGCCGTACTGGCTGTACAGCTCGGTATGCATATTGCTGTAGGGATATTCAGGATCATACTCCACCCCGTTGAGCAGGAAGGAGTTGAGGTTATAGCCGCTCAGATAGAGCCGCTGGGGCTGCCCGCCGTTGTGCTGGTCGTCCTTGAGCTCGTCGTCACTGATGCGCAGGCTGGAGCCCAGGGCCTCCAGGATCAGGTTTTGCTGGGCGGCCATGTGCTCGCCCGCAGGGAAGTCCTGATAGCTCTCATAGTAGTCGCCCCAGCCGGCCAGGATCACCGCGCCGCCCGCGGCGTTAAAGCTGGCAATGGCCTGGATCTCCTCCGGTGTATAGCATTGATAGGGGTTTCGCAGGGCGTCGCCGTCGCGGCGGGAGGGGGCGGTGAGCACAATGGCCTTGTATTTGCCGTTTGTGTTGGCGCAGGCCTCCAGCAGCTCCTGGCTGGTGTTCAGCTGCACAGTGCGCACCGAGTAGCCGGCGGCCAGCGCGCTGAAATTGCCCATGGATTTGTTGTAGTTGCCGTTTACATACTCGTTGTAGTGGGAGGCGTCGATGCCGATATACATCAGCTTTCCGGCGTCCAGTACATCCAGGGTGATGTCCTTAGCGTAGGTATACTCCACGCCCGCCCGCACCAATACGGCGGTAACGGTGATCGTCATTACCCGGGCCTGCGTAGGCGTATACGACCATGTCACATCCTGGGTGCCATAGGGGGAGAGCGTATAGCCGGTGGTATCGGTATACAGATCCTGGCCGCCGCTGGAGTAGGTGACGGACTTGACGCTTACCCCCTCTTCCTCCCCATTGAAGAGGGTGGTGGTAAGGGTCAGCGCCTCGTTGGTGACAGGAATATCGGTGCCGCAGGCCACGGAGGAAACGCCCAGCTTCACCGTCTCACCCACCCACACAGGGGCGGTCACGGCAATATCGCTGTCATCCTGGATGACCCGGATAAAGTAGTAGCTGTACTGGGCGGGGATGGTGCAGCTCAGCTGACCGGCAGCCAGCTCGGCCGCGTTGTCCCAGGTGTAGGCCACCGCTCCGGAGTTGGCCACTACCTCCACCCGAGCGATGGAATCGGTGGCATCCGGGTCATACACGCTGACGTTGATGCTGGCAGTCTCCGGCACCACCTCAATGATAGAGCCCATCATCTGCCCATTGAGGGTGTAGCTGATCTCCAGATTCTTATCCTCGGTGGCGTAGACCCGATAGTTGCGGATGGCCTCATAGATGCCCTCCACCGAGAAGTCGTTGGTGAGGATCACGTCCCGGGCGTCATTTGCATTGCCCCACTTGCCCTTGTGGTTGTCCTGATTGTTGGTGGGGGCCACATGCCAGCCCTTGTCCAGGGCCATGATGTACTGTTCGTAGCTGGGATAGTAGCCGCCCTCTCCGATGGCGCCCTCACCGTTGCCCACCTCCACCAGGTAAACCCGGCTGTCAATGATGGGATCATAGTACCCGAAATCAGCAAAGTTTCCAAAGGTGTCGCCGGGATGGTTGAGCTGACTGATGGAATTGGTCAGATTCTCATTGCTCAGCAGCTGGTAATAGGCCTGCAGGCCGGCATCGTTATCCTTTTCATTCAGGGCAGCGTTGTTCCGGGAGACGATACCCGGCGTGTTGAAGGTGTTGATATGTCCGGGCCCCCCGGACCAGGTCATCTCAAACCCCGCCAGGGCGACGATCTGTCCGGCGTGCTGGGCGTTGAAGGCGTTGATGGTACTGGTGTAGGTATCCCACTTGGCCTTGCTCTCTGCCGACATCTGGCTGACATCGTAGAGGGCGGCCTCCGGATTGGGGTCGTTCTGGGTATCAAAGTAATTGGAGTGGTCTGTGAAGGCCACAAAATCCACGTTCTCGCTCTCCGGGAGTCCAGCCACGTAGCTCAGGCCGTCGGCCAGGGTGCCCGCGCCGTCGGAGAATTCTCCGGTATGAGAGTGGAGCTGTCCGAAGTAGAGCTGATACTGGGCGGTACCCACTGTAAATACCCAGGTGCGGGACACATTGACGCTATCCGCCCGGGTCAGAATGACGGTGACGGTGGTCTTGCCCTGGGGAAGGTCTTCCGCGGAGCGGTAGGAGACGCGTCCATTCTCCACCGTGGGGGTGACCGACGTTCCGTTCACCGTCATGGTCACGGTGGGGTTCTCCCCGCCGTTGGCAAAGAGGAAGCCGATCTCGGGCCGCATGTCCTCCCCGGTCTGGGCGCTGGGCGCGGGGAACACCTCTGTGATCACAGGCTGATCCAGCACTGTGAGCTCAGCAGAGCCGGAGAAGCCCACTCCCTTGGTGTCCGTACCGGTGACGGCGACAGTCAGCTTGCCCGCCGTCATGGCGGCAGCGGGGATGGTAACGGAATAGGTCCCACCTTCATTGGTGGGCTGGAGGGTGAGGCCACCGCAGCTGACAGATAGGCCGCTCACGCCGAAAATGGCCTCCACGGTAAAGGTGAAGGAATAGTCCTGTCCCACATAACCGTTGGGCAGCGTGCCGAAGGTCACCGCCGGCAGGTTGATCACCCCGTCGCTGGCGGTGATGCCGTCCGTCAGGGGGTAGAACTGGAAGGTATAGATGTCGGCGTCGCTGTCGCTATACAGGCTGTATGTCTTATAAGAGCCGCCATAATACTCCAGATACTGCGGATTATTTTTATACTTGGCCTCCCGGCTCATCAGATTGTAGCCGCCGTTGTAGGCGGTCACTGTCCAGTCGGCCGCCGTGCTGGCGTTCTGGTCATAATAGGCGTTGCTGCCGGTGCCGTTGGAGCAGAGGTAGCCATCATGGGCCGTTTTAAACCGGAAGTAGCCGTCTCCGCTCTCCTCCACCGTAAACACCCGGCCTCCGTTGGCGGGGGTTGCCTTCCCATCCGCCACGGCGGCGGCGGCATTGTTGACCGAGGGGCTGGTGGTGTTGTCGTCCTGTCCGGCCAGCACGCCCTGGGCGCCCACATTGTACAGCACCACAGTGTCGCCGGCCTGAATGGGCAGTGTCACCTGGGGCGGCTCCGGCAGCTCGGGCAGGGGGTATTGTGCCGGGTCAAAGGTATCGGTCTTATAGAACTGGAACGTATAGATCTCAGTCTTGTCGTTGTTCATGCCGTAACAGGTAAAGCTGCCGCCATAGTATTCCAGATACTGCGCCTTTCCCGCAAACTGGGCGTTGACACTTTTGATGAAGAAGCCGCCCGTCCCGGAATCCTCCAGCTGATAGCTGGTGTACTCCCCCCGCTCCGCCGTCAGACGTACATGAGTACCGTCCAGGTAGAGGAAGGTGCCGTCCGCCACGCTCTGGAAGACATAGTTGTTCTCCTCGTCCAGGTATACCCGGAACTGGGCCGCTCCGGCAGGTACAGAGCTGTCGTCCGCAGCCGCCACCGCAGCCAGCTGGTCTTTGCTATTGTAGGGCTTTGACTCGACGCCCATAACCATATTTTTAGTGGGATAGTAGATCATCACCACGTAGCCCTGATGGATGGAGGAGACCGCCGCGAGCGCTGTGGCAAGATTGGCATTGGGGACAAGGTTGGGGACAGCGCCAGGGACGGCCCCAGGTGTTCCAACAGGGTCCCCCTCAGGCGTTCCGACGGGGTCCCCCTCGGGCGTTCCGGCGGGCTCCCCGTCTGGCGTTCCGGCGGGCTCCCCGTCTGGCGTTCCGGCGGGGTCCCCCTCGGGCGTTCCGGCGGGCTCCCCCTCGGGCGTTCCGGCGGGGTCCCCTTCTGGCGTT
>DXCX01000029.1 GCA_019115785.1 Candidatus Intestinimonas merdavium
GCCCAAGGAGCGGTTCACCCTCGGCATCACCGACGATGTGACCTTCCTGTCCCTGCCCGAGATCAAGCCCGCTCCCATCACCGCTGCAGAAGGCACCAAGGAGTGCAAGTTCTGGGGTCTGGGCGGCGACGGCACTGTCGGCGCCAACAAGAACTCCATCAAGATCATCGGTGACCACACCGATAAGTATGTCCAGGCTTACTTCCAGTACGACTCCAAGAAGACCGGCGGCGTGACCATCAGCCACCTGCGCTTCGGCGACAAGCCCATCCGCAGCCCCTACTACATCAACAAGGCCGACTTTGTGGCCTGCCACGTGCCCGCCTATATCATCAAGGCCTTCCCCATGGTCCGTGACGTGAAGGACGGCGGTACCTTCCTCATCAACTGCCAGTGGAGCGATGAGGAGCTTAATGAGCACATGCCCGCCGTGGCCAAGCGCTACATTGCCGAGCACAACATCCAGGTCTATACCATCGACGCCATCGACCTGGCCGCCAAGATCGGTATGGGCAAGCGCACCAACACCATCCTACAGTCCGCTTTCTTCAAGCTGGCCAAGGTGATGCCCGAGGCGGAGGCCATCGGCTACATGAAGGACGCCGCCACCCACTCCTACCTGAAGAAGGGCCAGGATGTGGTGGATATGAACCACAAGGCCATTGATATGGGCGCCACCGCCTTTAAGAAGTTCACTGTGCCCGCCGACTGGGCCAACGCCGTGGACGAGAAGAAGGAGGAGAACCTGGAGGGCCGCGCCGCCACCGTGAAGATGGTCCAGGAGATTATGGAGCCTGTGGGCCGTATGGACGGCGACAGCCTGCCTGTCTCCGCTTTTGCCGAGAACCACGCCGACGGTACCTTCGAGCAGGGCGCTGCCGCCTACGAGAAGCGCGGCGTCGCCGTGAACGTGCCCACCTGGGATTCCGCCAAGTGTATCCAGTGCAACCAGTGCTCTTATGTCTGCCCCCACGCCACCATCCGTCCTTACGCGCTGACCGAGGAGGAGGCCAAGAACGCCCCCGCCGCCGCCAAGATCGTGGATGTGAAGGCCGGCAAGGGCAAGGGCGTCTACAAGTTCTCCATCGCTGTGAGTCCTCTGGACTGCATGGGCTGCGGCGTCTGCGTCGGCATCTGCCCCGTGAAGGCTCTGGAGATGGTTCCCCAGGAGTCCCAGGCCGATCAGCAGCCCGTCTTCGACTATATGGTGGCCAAGGTGGCTGACAAGGCCGATATGGCCGACACCACCAGCGTCAAGGGCAGCCAGTTTAACCAGCCCCTGCTGGAGTTCTCCGGCTCTTGCGCCGGCTGCGCCGAGACCAGCTATGCCCGCCTGATCACCCAGGTCTGCGGCGACCGGATGTACATCTCCAACGCCACCGGCTGCTCCTCCATCTGGGGCGGTCCCGCCGCTACCTCCCCCTACACCGTCAACAAGGTCGGCCACGGTCCCGCTTGGGCCAACTCCCTCTTTGAGGACAACGCTGAGCATGGCCTGGGCTTCTACTATGGCCAGAAGGCCCTCCGCGACCGCCTGACCGAGCAGACCAAGGCGCTGCTGGCCATTGATTACGCCGATGAGAGCATCAAGACCACCGGTCAGGCCTGGCTGGACACCATGGCTGATGGTGAAGCCAATGCCGAGGCCACCAAGAAGTACGTTGCCGCTCTGGAGGCCGTCATGGCCGCCAATGGCGACTGCGGCTGCGACGCCTGCAAGCTGGCCCGTGAGATCCTTGCCCACAAGGAGTTCCTGGCCAAGAAGTCCATCTGGATCTTCGGCGGCGACGGCTGGGCCTATGACATCGGCTTCGGCGGCCTGGATCATGTCCTGGCCTCCGGCGAGGATGTGAACGTCTTCGTCTTCGACACCGAGGTGTACTCCAACACCGGTGGACAGGCCTCCAAGGCCACCAACGTGGGCGCTGTCGCCCAGTTCGCGGCTGCCGGTAAGACCATGCCCAAGAAGTCCCTGGCCGAGATCGCCATGAGCTACGGCTATGTGTATGTGGCCCAGGTGGCCATGGGCGCCAACCCCGCTCAGACCCTGAAGGCCATCAACGAGGCCGAGAGCTATCACGGTCCCTCCCTCATCATCGGCTATGCCCCCTGCGAGATGCACTCCATCAAGGGCGGCATGACCAACTGCCAGAGCGAGATGAAGAAGGCTGTGGACTGCGGCTACTGGAACCTGTTCCGGTTCAACCCCGCGCTGAAGGCTGAGGGCAAGAGCCCCTTTACCCTGGACTCCAAGGCCCCCGCCGGCGGCTATCAGGAGTTCCTGATGAACGAGGCCCGCTACTCCGCTCTGACCCGCGCCTTCCCCGACCGCGCCGAGAAGCTCTTCAAAGAGAACGAGGAGCTGGCCAAGGCCCGTTACGAGCACCTGGTCAAGCTGCAGGAGCTCTACGCCTGAGCCAAAGCGCATGGCCCAATGACATAATTGAGAACACCCGCCCCTCCGAACCGGAGGGGCGGGTGTTTTGTTGCTGGAGAGTCTGAGGGGGGATCATCGGGGGGACAGCCCGCTGCCCCATGTGGCCTCTTCGTGCTGGAACTCGGTCATGTCTCCCCAGAAGCGTTTGGGCATATGGGTCATGCGGCACCGGGGATTCTCTCGTTCCCGGATGGCAATGGTGTCATAAAAGCGGCGCCACAGCTGGCGGTAGCCGGCCTCCTGGGCGTCGGGGCCCTCCAGATGAAATTCCTCCATAGGGAGGATGGCCCATTGCCGGGGCTGATAGAGAAGGGCCTCCCTGTGGGTGCGGTCATAGAGGAGGAGACGCTCACCGGAGAACCGGGCACAAAAGTGGGGACGCAGCAGGGGGAGGACCCGGTTTTTGGGGGTGATCTGACCACAGAGGACGCCACCCTGGTCGGAAAAGCGGACAAAGCCCTGGAAGAGGTGGGCCTCCTTCCACAGATGGAGGAGGGCGGTGTGGAGGGGGGCCACTCGGGGGTCGGTGAGGTCCCGGACTACCGGAGGCCCCGCCCGATAGGCCAAACGGATGAAGTCATAGAGCCGCCGTTCCTTCTCCGGAACACAGGTGAGGAAGCCGTGGCGCACCCACCGCTGGACTTCGGGGGAGACCCGGCATCTCAGGGAGCGGTAGACTCGCTCCGCTTTCTCACGCTCGGTTTCCACCGCCCGCTCCGGCCACAGGGAGGTTCGGGGGTCGTCAAAGAGGGAGAAACAGGCCGGCTCCTCGTCCCTGGCAAAGCTTTCAAAGACACAGGTGAGAAAGCCGGCAAAGGTGCCGTCGTAGAGATAGACGAACTGTGGACGCTGAGACATGGGGAATCCTCCTTTCAGATGGCAGGGGGGAAGAGGGAGAGCTGTCCCGGCAGCACCTTGGCACCACCGGGGACGGGGTCGGCCAGACGGAAAAAGAGGTCCTCAGGCCGGAGCCGGGCGGTACCGGGGGCGCCCCGGCCGGAACAGGTAAGAAAGTACTGGGCGCGCTTGAGGACCACCCCCAGAGTCTTGAGACCCTCAAAGGTGAGGGGGCCCGCCCGGCGGGCGGCCAGAATACGCCGGGCGGAGATCACACCCATGCCGGGTACCCGGAGGAGGGCCTCGTAGTCGGCCCGGTTGACCTCCACAGGGAAATACTCCGGGTGGCGAAGGGCCCAGCAGCACTTGGGGTCCAGCCGTGGGTCAAAGTGAGGGTGTCCCTCGTCCAGCAGCTCCTCGGCGTCAAAGTGGTAAAACCGCAGCAGCCAGTCGGCCTGATAGAGCCGGTGCTCCCGGAGGAGGGGGGGACGGAAGCTTTGCCGGGCGGGAAGCAGCTTGCTGTCGGACACCGGCATATAGGCCGAGTAGAAGACCCGCTTGAGCCGATAGCGCCGGTAGAGCCCCTGACTCAGCCGCAGGATCTGGAGGTCGGACTCCGGAGTGGCCCCCACGATCATCTGGGTGGACTGCCCAGCGGGGGCAAATTTGGGGGCGTGGCGGTATTGGACCAGCTCCTGCTTCGAGATGGCGATGCCGTCCCGGATCTGCTCCATGGGGGCAAGAATGGCCTCCTTTGTCTTGTCGGGGGCCAGCAGGGACAGGCTGCGCTGGCTGGGCAGCTCAATATTGACGCTCAGACGGTCGCACAGCAGCCCTAGTCGGTGGGTAAGAAGGGGATCGGCCCCGGGAATGGCTTTGGCGTGGATGTAGCCGCCGAATCCATAGGACTCCCGCAGCAGGGAGAGGACGGCGATCATCCGCTCTGTGGTGTAGTCCGGGTCCCGGAGAACGGCGGAGGATAGGAAGAGCCCCTCGATATAATTCCGGCGGTAGAAGCCCAAGGTGAGTTCACACAGTTCTCTGGGGGTAAAGGTGGCCCGGGGCACGTCGTTGGAGCGGCGGTTGACGCAGTAGGCGCAATCGTACCGGCAGCGGTTGGTCATGAGCACCTTCAGAAGGGAGATGCACCGGCCGTCCGCGGAGAAGGAGTGGCAGCACCCGGCCGGCAGTGCGCTGCCCAGTCCGCGCCGCCCGGTGCGGTCCACCCCGCTGGAGGTGCAGGCGGCGTCATATTTGGCGGCGCCTGCCAGGATGGTCAGCTTTTCCAAAAGCTCCATAGAGGTCCCTCCAAAATAGAACATTTGTACTATAATAATAGCACGGGGGAGGGGAGGCTGTCAACCGGAAAGAACCTCCATAGATGGGGAGAGGTCCGGGTCTTGCAACCAGGCTTGCGGCATGGAGCGGCGGAGGGTATAATGGGGAGAACACAATGGGGGAAAGGCGGGACGGGCATGGACAGGCGGTATGACCGGCTGAAGGGCAAGCTGCTGCTGATGGCGGCGGTGGGAGCCCTGTGCGCTTTGGGTGTGACGGTGGCGCTGTGCCAGGTGATCGACGGTCTCTGTGGCCAGGCCATTGCCTGGGGGATGGAGCGGCTGTGTCAGGACCTGTTGGGTATGGACCAGGCGCAGGCCCAGGGGATGTACCGGCAGATCTTCCGGGACGGCGGCCTGGTGTGGGTGGCCGTGCTGGCGGTGGTCTACCTGCTGGTAAGCTTCTACATGGTCATGAGGCGGTTTACCCAGTGGCTGGACCAGTTGGGTGCCACCGTCCACCAGGTGGTGGATGAGACGGGGGAGCCGGTCGTCCTGCCCAAGGAGCTGGCGCCTCTGGAGCGGGATCTGCGGTCCATCCAGAGCAGCCTGGCCGCTGGACGGCTCCAGGCCCGGGAGGCGGAGCAGCGGCGACAGGACCTGGTGGCTTTCCTGGCCCATGATCTGAAGACCCCCCTCACCTCGGTGCTGGGGTATCTGAACCTCCTCCACGATGACCCCGGCCTCACAGAGGAGCAGCGGGCCAAGTATACCGCCATCGCTCTGGACAAGGCAAACCGCCTGGGGGAGCTCATCTGGGAGTTTTTCGACATCACCCGCATGGACTTTGCTGCCCTGGGGGAGAAGGGAGAGCTCATCCAGCTTTCTTTGCTCTTGGAGCAGCTCTCCGATGAATTCTACCCCGCCTTTGCGGAAAAGGATCTCACCTGCCGCACTGACATTGCCCCCCGGCTGACGGTGCGGGGGGACGCCGACAAGCTGGCTCGGGTGTTCGACAACGTGCTCCGCAACGCGGTGAACTACAGCACCCCCGGCGGCGAGGTAGAGATCCAGGCGTCGGAACGGGAGGGGTGGACCGAGATCGCCATCCGCAACCAGGGCTTGGAGATCTCGGAGCAGGAGCTCACCAACATCTTTCAAAAATTTTACCGCCTGGACCAGGCCCGATCCACCCGCACTGGCGGGGCGGGGCTGGGGCTGGCCATCGCCCGGGAGATCGTGGAGCGCCATGGGGGCGCCATCCGGGCGGAGAGCGACGGCAAGCGGACCAGCTTTGTCATCCGTCTGCCCCTGGCGGAGCAAAAGGGGGCGTGAACATGGACAGAGTAGAGGAGGCCAGAGCCTATCTGGAGCGGGACCCGGTTCTCCATGCCAATCTGTTGGAGATCCTGCGCCGGGGGAGCGCCGACCAGCTTGTGGTTGAGCCAGAGGGGGTCCTTCTCCACGACGGTGGATGCGGCGCCTGGATGCTGGCGGCGGAAGGGGCGGCGGCAGAGCGGCTCTTGGACCAGGTGCCGCCGGACTGTGATCTTTTTGTGGGCCACAACATGGGCTATTTTTCGTTGGCCAGGACCCGGCTCGGACTGAGGGAGCAGGAGATCTGCTGGTCGGCGGCCTATCTGCGTCCAGAACCGCCGCCCGTGCGGGACTTCGACGGAGCGCTGCGCATGCTGGACCTATCCCAGGCGCCCTGGGTACTGGAGCACTACAGCCACGCCTTTGCCGACCTCACCTATATGGAGCGGGCGATAGAGCGGGGAATGATCGGAGCCTTTGTGAGGGGGATGCCCGCAGGTTTTGTGGGCTATCACGACGAGGGCAGCATCGGCATGCTGGAGGTGTTGCCGCGCTATCGCCGCAGGGGATTGGGAGAGGTCCTCCAACGGGCTGCCATCGGGCTGGCTTTGGCCCGGGGACAGTTTCCCTTCGCCCATATCATCGCTGGGAATGTTGCCTCCCTGGCGCTTCAGAGAAAGCTGGGCATGGAGCGCTCCAAGACCCCTCTATTTTGGCTCATGGGAAAGCCAAACGATTAAAAAACGTCCGCCCCTGGTGCCTGGCATCAGGGGCGGACGTTTTCGTTCTCTCTCTGCTATTTCCCGGAGAGGGCCTTCCACAGCTTTTTTTGGTTGGGCATCATTCGCCGGAGCGGGGTCTTTTTGGCGTAGCGCAGGGCCAGCTTCTGACGGTCGCCGGGGGAGAGCAGGCCGGCCAGCGGGAGGCCGTGACCCTCCAGAGCCACCAAGGTAAATTCCTCTGGCAAAGATGCGGGCTTGGGATAGAAGAGGAGTCGTTCCAGTCCGCAGCGGGCGGCCTCCTTGGCCTCGTCGCTGGGACAGGTCCGTACAGCCAGAGCCAGGGCCTCCACATGACTGGAGAGGAGGGGAGTATAGTCCCGCAGCAGGGCGTCCAGGCCCGGGTGGTAGCTGTGGCCGGAAAAGAAGCTGGAGAGGACGCCCCGGGGGTCCTCCGCCCGCCGGGCATCCGGCAGGGCGTTTAAGAGGGCATCATAGCAGTCCTCCAGGGCCTTCAGAGCCTCCTGGGGAGTAAGTACCGTATCCACCATGACGGAGATCCTCAGCCGAAGTAAGCGGCGCCGCTTTCAAAGATAGGCTGGAACTTGTCGCCGGGGATGTTCTTGGCCAAATGCTCCCCACGGCGCTCCGAGTGGCCCATCTTTCCAAACACCCGTCCGTCGGGGGAGAAGATGCCCTCAATGGCATAGAGAGAGCCATTGGGGTTAGCGGAGATGTCCATGGAGGGCTCACCGGAGAGGTCCACGTACTGGGTGGCCACCTGGCCGTTGGCGATGAGCCGGTCCAACAGGGGCTGAGGGGCCACGAATTTGCCCTCGCCATGGGAGATGGGAATGGCATGGAGGTCGCCCACCTGGCTTTTCAGCATCCAGGGGGAATGGACCGAGGCCACCCGGGTGGTGACATACCGGCTCTGGTGGCGGCCGATGTCATTGTAGGTGAGGGTGGCACACTTTTCGTCCATGGTGGGGCGGATCTCGCCATAGGGCACCAGGCCCAGCTTGATGAGGGCCTGGAAGCCGTTGCAGATGCCCAGCATCAGGCCGTCCCGGTGCTTGAGCAGGTCGTGGACAGCATCGGTGAGCCGGGGGTTTCGGAAGAAGGAGCAGATGAACTTGGCGGAGCCGTCGGGCTCGTCGCCGCCGGAGAAGCCGCCGGGGAGGACGATCATCTGGGCGCCCTGAATGGCCTGTTCCAGGGCCTGGGCGGACTGGGCCAAAAGGTCGGCGTTTAGATTGCGCACCACAACAATCTCCGGCGCAATGCCGGCCCGAAGACAGGCCCGGGCGGTGTCGTACTCACAGTTGGTGCCGGGGAAGACGGGGATGACGGCCTTGGGCCGGGCGGTCTTGTTCCGGCACACCGCCGGAGAGCGCTGGGTACAGCTGAGGGTGGGCACGTCGCCGGAGGCGGGGGTGCGGGTGGGGTAGATGTCCTCCAGCACGCCTTCGGAGACAGCCAGGAGCTCGTCGATGGGGGAGACGTCGTTGGGCAGGGAGATGATGGGCTCACTGGAGGTGTAGCCCAGCAGCCGGGCACCGGTGACAGGGCAGTCGCACTCGGCCACGATGGCGCCGGGGGTGGTGATCCAGAAGGGGTCCCGGTCCAGACGGGCGTCGGAGTTGAAGCCGATCCGGTTGCCGAAGGACATCTTGATGACCGCCTCGGCGCTGCCGCCGGCGGTAACCGCCCAGGCCGCCTTCACATGGCCGGCCTGGCACAGCTTGTGGAAGTCCATCCACATGGCCTTCAGGTCGCCGTAGTCGCCGCTGAAGCTGGGATGGAAGAGGTAGACTGGGTGTCCGGGCTCCTTGAACTCCGGGGTAATAACATTCTGGGCCTTCTCCGGGGCGATGGCAAAGGAGACCAGGGTGGGGGGGACATCCAGCCCCAGGAAGGAGCCGGACATGGAGTCCTTACCGCCGATGGCCGCCACCCCCAGGCCGATCTGGGCGGTGAAGGCGCCCAGAAGGGCGGCAAAGGGCTTGCCCCACCGGATGGGGTCGTTGCGGAGCTTTTCAAAATACTCCTGGAAGGAAAGATAGACCTTCGTGGGGTCGCAGCCGGAAGCCACCAGCTTGGCCACCGAGTCGATGACCGAGACGCCGGCGCCGTGGAAGGGGTCCTTCTCCATCCACCGGGGACGGAAGCCCCAGGCCATGACAGAGCAGGTGTCGGTCTCCTTGCCGGGGGCCACAGGCAGAAGGGCGGCCATCGCCTGGGCGGGGGTGGTCTGGGTCTTGCCTCCAAAGGGCATGAGCACCGAACCGGCCCCGATGGTGCCGTCAAAACGCTCACCCAGACCCCTCTGGAGGCCCAGGTTCAGGTCGGAGCACAGCTCACGGAGTCCGGCGCCGGCAAAGGGCAGGCCCAGCTCCGCCGGGGGGACCACCACCGTGGTGTGCTTGTCGGCCCCGTTGGAGGAGAGGAATTCCCGGGAGAGGTCGGCGATGACGGCGCCGTTCCAGCGCATGACCATCCGGGGGGCTTCGGTGACCTGGGCCACCACATAGGCCTCCAGATTCTCGGCGCTGGCGGCGGCGATGAAGGCTTCTACATCGTCCTGGGCCACCACCACCGCCATGCGCTCCTGGCTCTCGGAGATGGCCAGCTCGGTGCCGTCCAGACCGTCGTACTTCTTCCGCACGGCGTCTAGGTCGATGTCCAGACCGTCGGCCAGCTCGCCCACAGCCACGCTGACACCGCCGGCGCCAAAGTCGTTGCACCGCTTGATGAGGCGGGTGACTTCGGGATTCCGGAAGAGACGCTGGAGCTTGCGCTCCTCGGGGGCGTTGCCCTTCTGGACCTCGGAGGCCATGGTGTCCAGGCTTTTGAGGTCATGGCTCTTGGAGGAGCCGGTAGCGCCGCCGATGCCGTCCCGGCCGGTGCGGCCGCCCAGGAGGATGACCCGGTCCCCGGGGGCGGGGCGCTCCCGGACCACATTGGACGCCGGAGCGGCGCCCACCACGGCGCCCACCTCCATGTGCTTGGCCACATAGCCGGGGTGGTAGATCTCGCTGACCAGGCCGGTGGCCAGACCGATCTGGTTGCCGTAGGAGGAATAGCCCGCAGCGGCGGTGGTGCACAGCTTCCGCTGGGGCAGCTTGCCCTCCAGTGTCTCGCTCAAGGGTGTCCGGGGATCGCCGCAGCCGGTGACGCGCATGGCCTGGTACACATAGGAACGGCCGGAAAGGGGGTCCCGGATGGCGCCGCCGATACAGGTGGCCGCGCCGCCGAAGGGCTCAATCTCGGTGGGATGGTTGTGGGTCTCATTCTTAAACATGAGGAGCCAGTCCTCATTCTGACCATCCACATGGGCGGTGACGTGGACAGAGCAGGCGTTGATCTCCTCGCTCTCGTCCAGGTCCTTGAGGATGCCCCGCTTTTTGAGGACCTTGGCGGCGATGGTGGCAAGGTCCATGAGGGTCTCAGGCCGGGCCTTGGCCTTCTCCTCCCCGTAGACCTCCTTCCGGGCGGACTGATAGAGCTGATAGGCCCGCTTCACCTCGGGGGAGAGGATCTCCACCTGGTCGATGTGGGTGGAGAAGGTGGTGTGGCGGCAGTGGTCGGACCAGTAGGTGTCCACCAGCCGCAGCTCGGTGATGGTGGGGTCGCGCCCCTCCTCCTTTTTCATGTAGGACTGGAAAAAGGTGAGGTCGGCCAGGTCCATGGCCAGACCGTACTCCTCCAGGACGGCCCGGAGCCCCTTCTCGTCCAAGTCACCAAAGCCCTCCAGCACCTTGACCGACTGGGGAATGGGGTAGGTCTGGAGGAGAGTATCGGGCTTGTCCAGGGAGGCCTCCCGGGCCTCCACAGGGTTGATGAGGTAGGAGCGGATCTTCTCCACATCGCCGGCGGAGAGGGTGCCCAGCAGCAGGTACACGGCGGCGGCCCGAACGGTGGGACGTTCCCCGCCGGTCATGAGCTGGATGCACTGGGCCGCTGAATCGGCCCGCTGATCAAATTGGCCGGGCAGGGCCTCCACCGCCAGTACGGTGTGGGGGTTCTCCGGCAGGGGACAGTGTTCGTCATATACCGTGTCCACCTGTGGCTCGGAGAACACGGAGGTCCGGGCGGCGGCGTAGACCTGGTCTGTCACGCCCTCCACGTCGTAGCGGTTGAGCACCCGAAGCCCGGTGAGGCCCTGGATGCCCACCGCATCGGTGAGTTCCCGGCACAGGGCCCGGGCAGCGCCGTCAAAGCCCGGCTTTTTTTCCACAAAACAACGAAATACTTCTCCCATTGGTGGTTCCTCCCTCGTGTGATATGTCTGTCAGGTAGCGGCGCCGGGTCAGGACCCCAGGCGCCAATTCTCAATGCCGTAGAAGGGATTTTGCTGGGTGGGGGTGAGGCCGCTGACCGCCCCCCAGTGGGTGAGCACGGACTGGCTCTTGAAACAAAGTGTGGAAAAGGGGACCTGGCTTTCCAGGTCGGTCCAAAGGGTCTGGGCGGCGGTCTTTCGGGCGGAGCCGGAGGCCGCCTGCCAGGCGGAGAGGAGGTTCAGGGTGTTGGTGTTTCCATAGCCGCCGAAGTTCAGGGCGCCTCCGGCGGTGAGGAGAGGGGCGGGGTCAAAGTCGGCGGACAGGGAGGCCGCCCCAAGGTAGAGGTCAAAGGAGCCGGCGGAGAGCGCCTGCTGGTACTCGGTCCAGGAGAGCTTCTGGAGCTCCACCTGGACGCCGGACTTGGTGAGCTCTCCCGCCAGGTATTCGGCCACCGACAGCCGGAAGGTGTTGTCGGTGTTCACCACAAAGGTGAGCGAAAGGGGGCTGCGGCCCTGGTACCAGAGGCCGTCCTCCCCCTGGGTGCAGCCGGCCTCCTCCAGAAGCTGCGAAAAGACCTGAGGGGAGTAGTCCCGCCGCTGGGCCAAAGTCTGGTCATAATCGGCGCAGTCCGGGTGGAGCGGCAGGGTGGCGGCCTGGGCATGGCGGGAGTAGAGAGCCACCGCCACGGTGGTCCGGTCCCAGGCCCGGTCCAGAGCCCGGCGTATGTCGGCGGAGGAACAGGGCCCCCTCCGGCAGTTGTAACCGATGTAGACCATGGTGGTGGTGGGGTAGTCCCACACCGCGTGGTCTCCGGCAAAGCCCAATGTGCTGGTACCGGTGAGGTCGGCGGTGACTAGGGAGATGTCCTCGGTGTCAAAGGCGGAGATAAGGTCGTCAGCGGCCTGGATGGTCACCAGAGGGATGTTCTCCGCCGGCAGTGAGAGCCCTTGCCACCAGTCCGGACGGGCGGTCAGTACGGTGCCCTCCGGGGTCTCGGTAAGCCGGTAAGGGCCTGTCCCGGGCGGCACCTCGGCATCCCCGGCCTTGACGATAGGAATATCCAGAAGGGCAGGCAGGGCGGCGTTGGGGGTGCGCAGAGTGAGTACTACAGCTCCCTCCTGCTCGGCAATGGTGCCAATGTCATCCAGCCGCCCAGCAAACCGGGACTGGGCGCTCTGGGCCAGCTGGAGGGAGGCCACCACGTCGGCGGCGGTGAGGGATGAGCCATCGGAGAAGGTGACGCCGCCGCGAAGGTAGAAGGTCCAGGTAAGACCATCTTCGCTGACGGCATAGCTCTGGCACAGCTGAAGCTGGGGATTAAAGGTCTGGTCCAGCTCAAAAAGACCCTCCCACAGAAGCCCCACAAGGGCTACGTTTACCTTATCGGCGCTCAGAATGGGGTGAAGGCTCTCGGTGGTGCGGGGAAGGGTAAAGACTGTGCTCGTCTCCACAGCAGATTCCGCTGTGGGTGAGGGGGTGGGGGTGGCCTCCGGCGGAGGGGCGCCGCAGCTGGCCAGCAGGGACAGCGCGAGGATCAGTGCAGATAGGCGAGATGCTTTCATAGGCGGCTCCTGATGGGTGATAGGTATGGAAAAGAGCGAAAAGCGGAAACCATACCCCTCTTTTCGCTCTTTTGAGTTATAGAAGCTGAATCACGGCGGCCTGGCTGCCACGGACGCCTCCCGTGGCTCGGTGGGACCAATACTTTTCAGGCAGACAGGCGGTACAGTCGGCGGTGACAGAGATATGCGCGGGGAGCAGACCGGCCCGTTCCAGGCGCATGGCGTTGATCCCCTTGAGGTCCACCTTGAACTTGCCGTTTTCGATGGGAGCGAGGAAGGGGGTGGCCCGAACGCCCAGGGCGGCGGTCATGGCATTGGGCACATCCTCGTGGGTCTCAAAGCAGCACTGAGAGATCCCGGGACCAATGGCGGCCAGAATGTCTTCCGGGCGGCAGCCGTAAAAGGCCATTTTCTCCACTGCCCGCTCCACGATGCCGGCAGCGGTGCCCCGCCAGCCGGCGTGAACGGCGGCAGCGACCCGGCGCACAGGGTCGTAGAGGAGCACCGGCAGACAGTCGGCGCTGAAAATGACCAGAGCCACACCGGGAAGGTCGGTGACCAGCCCGTCGGCCTCATAGGGCTCGGGGTCCAGCAGACCGGACTTGATGTCGGCAGTGGTGACAGGACGGACCACATCACCGTGGACCTGGTTGGTCATGATCACGCGACTCCCATCGGCGCCTATGGCGGAAAAGAACCGGCGGTAATTCTCCCGGACATGCTCGGGATCATCCCCCCGGGTGGAGCCCAGGTTGAGGCTTTCATAGATGCCGGAGCTCACACCGCCCAGGCGGGTGGAAAAGCCGTGGACCACACCGCCGGCGTGCTCAAAGGCCTCCGCCGAGAGATAGGTGACGCCGGCGCTCATCTTGTCGTGGATCTCCAAAGGAGCACTCCTTTCTGAATTCCCCACGGGGCAGGCCCCGTGGGGCCCCCGATTTCACCAAAGCCGGGGCGAAGTGAATCCGCCCCGGCACAAGGTTTTTCCCGATGGGAAAAACGCTTGTACAGCGTGACCGCCGTCCCCGCTCTGCGGGTGCCCTTGGGACTTCTTGCGGGCTGCGGTGAGCAGGCATTGCTACGGGGCAGGCCCCGTGGGGCCCCCGATTTCACCAAAGCCGGGGCGAAGTGAATCCGCCCCGGCACAAGGTTTTTCCCGATGGGAAAAACGCTTGTACAGCGTGACCGCCGTCCCCGCTTTCGGCTCACTGCTGGTCGGGATGGTACTCCTTACAGGTGCACTTCTTCCACTTGAGGCCGCTGCCGCAGGGGCAGGGGTCGTTGCGGCCGATCTTGACACCCTTGTGGACCACGGGCTGCTGCCTGACGCTGCCGTCGCCGCCGGAGGTACCGGTGACCTTGGCCACCCGCTTGCGCTCCACGGTGCTCTCCCCATTCTTGGCCTGGACCCGGACGATGAAGACACGCCGCACCGTCTCCTCCTGGATGGCGGCGATCATCTCCTCAAACATCTCGTAGCCCTCGCGCTTGTAGGCCACCACAGGGTCCTCCTGGCCGTAGGCCCGCAGGCCGATGCCCTGGCGCAGCTCGTTCATGTTGTCCAGATGGTCCATCCAGTATTCGTCCACCACCCGGAGCATCATCACCCGCTCCAGCTCCCGCATGAGGGAACTGCCCAGGGCCTGCTCCTTCTTCTGGTAGATGTCAAAGGCCCGCTCCTCCACCAGGGAACACAGCTCCTCAAAGCCGTACTTCTGGAGCTCTTCGTCGGTGAGCTTGAGCTCGTCGGGCAGGAGGAAGACGCCGCGGAAGGGGGCCAGCGCCTCCCGGAAGCTCTCGGCATCCATGTGCTTCTGCTCGCCCATGTGGCCCCGGATGGCGTTGTGGATGGTGGTGCGGATCATGTTCTCCATGCTGGCCTTCATGTCCTCGCCGTCCAGGACCTGACGGCGCTGCTTGTAGATGACCTCACGCTGGGTGTTCATGACGTCGTCGTACTCCAGCACGTTTTTGCGCTGCTGGAAGTTTTTGGACTCCACTTGGCGCTGGGCCGACTCGATGGCGTTGCTGAGCATCTTCTGCTCAATGGGGGTATCCTCGTCCACCCCCAGCTTTTCCATCATGCCCATGACCCGCTCGGAGCCGAAGAGACGCATGATGTCATCCTCCAGGGAGAGGTAAAAGCGGCTCTCACCGGGGTCGCCCTGACGGCCGGCACGGCCGCGGAGCTGGTTGTCGATGCGGCGGGACTCATGGCGCTCGGTGCCCAGAATGAAGAGACCGCCCACGGCTCGGACCTTGTCGGCCTCCGGCTTGATCTCGGCCTTGTACTTGGCCTCGGCGTCAGAGAACAGCGTTCTGGCGTTGAGAATGTCCTGGTTGTCCGTCTCGGCAAAGCCGGTGGCCTCGGCGATGAGCTCATCGCTGAGACCGGCCTTCTTCAGGTCGGCCTTGGCCAGATACTCGGCGTTGCCCCCCAGCATAATATCGGTACCGCGGCCGGCCATGTTGGTGGCCACGGTGATGGCGCCGAACTTGCCGGCCTGGGCCACGATCTCCGCTTCCTTCTCGTGGTTCTTGGCGTTGAGGACGTTGTGCTTGAGCCCGGCCTTCTTCAGCATACCGGAGAGCATCTCCGACTTCTCAATGGAGATGGTGCCCACCAGCACCGGCTGGCCCTTCTCATGGCACTCCTTGATCTGATTGATGATGGCCCGGTACTTGCCTGCCTCATTTTTGTAGACCACATCGTGGTGGTCGATGCGGGCCAGGGGCTTATTGGTGGGGATCTCCACCACGTCCAAAGAGTAGGTGCCGTTGAACTCATCCTCCTCGGTCATGGCAGTACCCGTCATACCGGAGAGCTTGTCGTAGAGGCGGAAGTAGTTCTGGAAGGTGATGGTGGCCAGGGTCTTGGACTCCCGGGCAACCGTGACCCCC